>NZ_RZSC01000148.1:0-10395 GCF_003998155.1 Mesorhizobium sp. M1E.F.Ca.ET.063.01.1.1 | reverse complement strand
CGGCAGGCCCTGGCTGCCCTGCGCGATCAGCGAACCGTCGACCGCCGAATAGATGCCGTCGGAGCGGTCGTTGGCCTCGGCGATGACCGGCGAGAAGGCCGCGCGGGAAAACGTCAAATCCATCTCGTCGCAGACCTGTTGCAGGGCCGCCTGCAGCACCGAAAGCGTGATCGTGTCGAGCTTTGCCCCTTCGAACGCTGGCATATCAGGCCTCGCCGATGTCGATGATGATGTTGCCGTCCGCGTCCGAGCGCGCATGGTCGCCGGGTTCCAGCACTGTCGTGGCGTCCATCTGTTCCAGGATCGCCGGCCCCTCGATGACGGCATCGAGCGGCAGTTTTTCGCGACTGTAAACCGGGGTGTCGTGCCAGGTGCCGTGATACCAGACCGGCCGGATCTCGCGCCGCGCTTCGTCAAGCGTTGCCGCGCGGCCCGCCGGGTCGATCAGCCGCGACAGGTCGATTTGCGGCCGCTCGCCTGTCACCGAGGTGTTGAGGTTGACGAGGTTGGCGCGGATTTCGGGCAATTCCACCTTGAAACGGGCGAAATAGGCCTTTTCGAACAGCTGCTGCAGTGTCGCCCGCGTCACCGATGACGACGGCAGCGGCACGTTGATGATATGCGTCTGGCCGACGAACTGCATGTCGGCGGAATGGGTGACGCGGATCGCGTCGGGCTTTACGGCTTCCTTGGCGATCAGCGCCTCGCCTTCGTTACGGTGCCGTTCCAACACCTCGCGAAGCCCAGCTTCGTCGAGCCCACCGACCGGCTGGTTGATCGTGTTGACGAAGTCGTGCCGCATATCCGCGACGACGCAACCGAGCGCGTTGGTGATGCCGGGACGCGCCGGCACCAGCACACGGGGCAGGTCGAGCTCGCGGGCAAGCGCCGTCGCATGCAGAGGCCCGGCGCCGCCAAAGGCGAACAGCGCGAAATCGCGCGGGTCGTGGCCGCGCGACACCGACACCATGCGGATGGCGCCCGCCATCTTCATGTTGCCGAGCCGCAGCACGGCGCCGGCCGCCTCGACGCCGGAGAGGCCGGTGTGCTTGCCGATCCTGTCTTCGAATATGCGGGTGACGCGCTCGACCGTGACCGGATTGTCGACCGCCAGCAGCTTCTTCGGCGCCAGCCGCCCGAGCACCAGATTGGCGTCGGTGATGGTGGGTTCCGTGCCGCCGCGCCCGTAGCAGATCGGGCCGGGATTGGCGCCGGCGCTTTCGGGGCCGATCTGGATCAGTCCGGCCGCATCGACGCGCGCGATCGAGCCGCCCCCGGCGCCGACGGTGTGCACCGCCACCATCGGCACATGGATCGGCATCGCATATTCGATCTCGATCTCGTTCGACACGGCGGGCTCGGCGTTTCGGATCAGCGCTACGTCGGTCGAGGTGCCGCCCATGTCGTAGGTGACGAGGTTGCCGAAGCCGGCGCGCTTGCCGGTGTAGGCGGCGGCGATCACGCCGGACGCCGGTCCCGACATGACGGTCTTGGCCGATTCCTGCGTGACGAAGTGGGCCGAAATCATGCCGCCATTGCCGTTCATGATCAGGAAGTCGCGGGCATAACCCTGGGTAGCCAGCTCCTTGCGCAGCCGCTCGACATAGCGCTCGAGGATCGGCTGCACCGAGGCGTTGACCGCCGCCGTCACGCCGCGCTCGAACTCGCGCGCTTCCGAAAGCAGCGCATGGCCGGTGGTGATGTGGCCGTTCGGCCAGAGCCCTGCCGCGATCTCCGCCGCGCGCCGCTCATGCGAAGGGTTGGCGTAGGAATGCAGGAAATGGATGACGAGCGACTCGCAGCCGGCATCCAGCAATTGCTTGACGGCGGTACGCATTTCCGCCTCGTCGAGCGGCATGCGCACGGCGCCGGAGGCCTCGACCCGCTCCGAGACTTCGAGCCGCAGATCGCGCGGAATGACCGGCACGAAGGTGCCCGTCATGCCATAGGCTTGCGGCCTTGTGCGCCGGCCGAGCTCGATCACATCGCGAAAGCCGCGCGTGGTGATCATGCCGGTCCTTGCCAGCCGGCGCTCCAGCACGGCATTGGTGGTGGTCGTCGTGCCGTGCACGATGAGGTCGATGCCGTCGACCGGGAAGCCGGTCGCGGCAAGTGCGGCGACCACGCCGAAGGCCTGGTTTTCCACCGTGGTCGGCGTCTTGGCGATATGCACCTTGCCGCCCGCCTTGCCGTCGATCAGCAGCAGATCGGTGAAGGTTCCGCCGACATCGATGCCTGCGACAACATTTCCCGCCGACGCCGAAAATTTCTCATCCATTGCCGAAACCCGAAATGCTAAGACTACAGACATGTCCCAGTTTGGAAAGGTGTTTTACGCCCTGATCTTGACCTCAAGATCGTTTGTATACTAATAACTTTCCAACACAAGGGCCTGCTGTTGGCAGTGTGTGAGAATCGCGTTGGAACCCGACCGTTCGGACGCGAAGGGATAAAGTTTGGCGCCTGCGCCCCGCGTCCGCGCCGGAAAGTTGGGTTTGATGAACACGACATCCGCGGTCAACATCGCCGGCGTCAGGCCGCTTCAGTTCCCGATCCCGGCCAATGTTTATGCCGAGACGGTGGTTTCGGTGAAGCACTACACCGACCGCCTGTTCTCGTTCCGCATCACCCGGCCGCAATCGCTGCGCTTCCGCTCCGGCGAGTTCGTCATGATCGGCCTGCCCAACGCCGAGAAGCCGATCTTCCGCGCCTATTCCGTCGCCAGCCCCGCCTGGGACGACGAGCTCGAATTCTTCTCGATCAAGGTGCCGGACGGTCCGCTGACCTCCGAGCTGCAGAAGATTGAGGTCGGCGACACCGTCATCATGCGCCAGAAGGCGACCGGCACGCTGGTGCTCGACGCGCTGACGCCTGCAAAGCGGTTGTTCATGATCTCGACCGGAACCGGCATCGCGCCCTTCGCCAGCCTGCTGCGCGACCCCGACACCTATGAGAAGTTCGACCACGTCTTCCTCACCCACACCTGCCGCGACAAGGCCGAGCTTCTCTATGGCCAGGAACTGGTGACGGCACTTGAGACCGATCCGCTGATCGGCGAGCTGACCGGCGGCCGCGTCACGCTCTACAACTCGACGACGCGCGAGGAGTCGCCTCGCATGGGCCGCATCACCGCGCTGATCGGCTCGGGCAAATTCTATTCCGACCTCGGCATCGACAAGCTCAATCCCGAGACCGACCGCATCATGATCTGCGGCTCGATGCACATGCTGAAGGACGTCAAGGAGCTCGCCGAAAGCCTCGGCTTTCAGGAAGGTTCCTTGAGCCATCCGGCGAGCTTCGTCGTCGAGCGCGCCTTCGTCGGCTGAGGCGCGTCGCAGTCCGCCAACATGTTGTTTTGACCGTATGGTCAAAAATCTGCTGCTTCGGTGGCCTTTTTCCGTTATGACCCACTGAAGGACTCGTGAAGCATCGCTTCACGGGCTATCTTCGGCTGAGGTCGCTGAGAAAGGGCAGGAGATGAGCAGCACGATCCGCGAGGCGGGCGCAGGCGCGTCCAAGGTCATGCCGCTGCCGGCGCGCGCCGCCGCCAACACGCCGGTGCCGCTGGAGCACGGCATTGCGCGCAACCCCGGCATGAAGCTCGATCTCGGCTTTCTGGAATCGGTGCGCAGCGTCAACCGCTCGGCACTCGAGCGCCGCGTCGCCACGCTCACCAAGCGGCGTTCGATCAAGGCCGACAACCAGGCCGCCTGGCTGCTCCGCGCCATTGCCTGCATGGACCTCACCACGCTGAATTCCAACGACACCGACGAGCGCGTGCGCCGGCTCTGCGCCAAAGCGATCAACCCGCTGCGCAAGGATATCGTCGATGGCCTCGGCATCGCCGGCGAAACCATCCGCCCGGCGGCGGTCTGCGTCTATCATCCCTTCGTCGCCACCGCGGTCGAGGCGCTGCGCGGCACCGGCGTCCATGTCGCAGCCGTTTCGACCGCCTTCCCGCACGGGCTTGCGCCGCTGTCGACGCGCCTGCAGGAGATCGAGGCCTCGGTGCGCGACGGCGCCGACGAGATCGACGTCGTCATTCCGCGCGGCCTGGTCTACGGCGCCAAGTGGCGCGAGTTGTTCAACGAGATCGTCGCCATGCGCGCCGCCTGCGGCGAGGCTCATCTCAAGGTCATCCTCGGCACCGGCGACCTTTCCACGCTGCGTAATGTGATGCTGGCCTCGATGGTGGCGATGATGGCGGGCGCCGACTTCATCAAGACCTCGACCGGCAAGGAAAGCGTCAACGCCACGCTTCCCGTCGGGCTTGCCATGGTGCGCGCCATCCGCGCTTATTTCGAGGAAACAGGCTATCTCATCGGCTTCAAGCCGGCCGGCGGCATTTCGACGGCCAAGGTCTCTCTCGACTGGCTGGTGCTGATGAAGGAAGAGCTCGGCCGGCCCTGGCTCGAGCCGACCTTGTTCCGCTTCGGCGCCTCCAGCCTGCTCACCGACATCGAACGCCAGCTCGAGCATCACTTGACCGGCCACTATTCGGCCAACCATCGCCACGCAATGGCGTAACGCCCACCCTCCCCCTTGTGGGGAGGGTCGCCGCGCAGCGGCGGGGTGGGGTCGAAGAATCAGATCAGCCTGTCCAATGCACCGAACCATCAGCCATTTACCCCCACCCCGATCGGCTCTGCCGATCGACCCTCCCCACAAGGGAGAGGGCAAAGGAGGCGCCCCATGAACATCCTCGAACGCTATCACGCCATGGATTACGGCCCGGCGCCGGAAGCCCGCAATGAAGCCGATGCCTGGATCGCCTCGCGCGATTTCGCAAAAGCGCTGTTCATCGACGGCGCCTGGAAGGCGGCGGCGAGCGGCAAGACCTTCGACACCAGCGAGCCGTCCTCCGGCAAGCTGCTCGCCAAGGTCTCGGATGCGGGCGCCGCCGACATCGATGCGGCGGTCGCGGCGGCCGCCAAGGCGCTGCCGAAGTGGAGCGCCAGCTCTGGTTACGCCAGAGCCAAGGTGCTCTATGCCATCGGCCGCGCCATGCAGCGCCACCAGCGCCTGTTCGCGGTGCTGGAATCGATCGACAACGGCAAGCCGATCCGCGAGAGCCGCGACATCGACGTGCCGCTGGCGATCCGCCATTTCATCCATCATGCCGGCTGGGCGCAGACGCTCGAGAAGGATTTTCCGGATCACAAGCCGGTCGGCGTCGTCGGCCAGGTCATTCCGTGGAATTTCCCGCTGCTGATGCTCGCCTGGAAGATCGCGCCGGCTTTGGCCGCCGGCTGCACCGTGGTACTGAAGCCGGCCGAGTTCACGCCGCTCACTGCTATCCTGTTCGCCGAGATCTGCGAGCGGGCAGGGGTGCCGAAGGGCATCGTCAACATCGTCCAGGGTGGGCCGGAGGCGGGTGCGGCGATCGTCAATCACCCTGGCGTGCAGAAGATCGCCTTCACCGGCTCTTCGGAAGTCGGAAAGATCATCAGGAAGGCGACCGCGGGATCGGGGAAGAAACTGTCGCTGGAACTCGGTGGCAAGTCGGCCTTCACCGTCTTCGAGGATGCCGACCTCGACAGCGCCGTCGAAGGTCTGGTCGACGGCATCTGGTTCAACCAGGGGCAGGTCTGCTGTGCCGGCTCGCGCCTGCTGGTCCAGGAAGGCATCGCCGAGGCCTTCGTCGCCAAGGTCAAGGTCAGGATGAGCCGGCTGCGCGTCGGCAGCCCGCTCGACAAGAACACCGATATCGGACCGCTCGTCGACCGCACGCAGCTCGATCGCGTCAAGGGCCTGATCGCCGAGGGCGCCAAGCAAGGCGCCGTCTGCTGGCAGCCGGACGCCGCGTTGCCATCCACAGGTCACTATCATCTGCCGACGCTCGCGACGTCTGTTTCGCCGGCTAATATTCTGGCGCAGGAAGAGGTCTTCGGGCCGGTGCTGGCGACGATGAGCTTCCGCAATACCGAGGAAGCGATCGAGCTTGCCAACAACACGCGCTACGGCCTTGCCGCCTCGGTGTGGAGCGAGAATGTCAACCTTGCCCTGCATGTCGCGCCGCAACTGAAGGCCGGCGTCGTCTGGGTCAACGGCACCAATATGTTCGACGCCGCCTGCGGCTTCGGCGGCTATCGCGAAAGCGGCTTCGGCCGCGAAGGCGGCCGCGAAGGCATGTTCGAATATCTTTCGGCAAAACTGCCTGCCAGCCCGGTCATCAAGCCGGCTGCAGCCGGCTCGGCCCAGCCCGTCGAGCAGGCCGACGGCACGGCAATCGACCGCACGGCGAAGCTGTTCATCGGTGGCAAGCAGGTGCGGCCGGATGGGAATTATTCGCTGGCTGTCGCGACCGCCAAGGGCAAGCTTGCCGGCGAAGTCGGCCTCGGCAACCGCAAGGACATCCGCGACGCCGTCGCCGCGGCGCGCGCCTGCAAGGCCTGGCCGGATGCAACGGCCTTCAACCGCAGCCAGGTGCTCTACTATTTCGCCGAGAACCTGTCCGGCCGCGCCGACGAGTTCGCTGCCCGTCTTGTCCAACTCACCGGCGTTGCCGCCAAAGCGGCCCGTGAAGAGGTCGAGCAGTCGATCGAGCGGCTGTTCCTCTATGCCGGCCTTACCGACAAGTTTGAGGGCCGCGTCCACCAGCCGCCGGCCCGCGCGGTCACGCTGGCGCTGCATGAGCCGGTGGGTGTCGTCGGCATCGTCGCGCCGGACAGCCAGCCGCTGCTCGGCCTCGTCTCGCTGGTGGCGCCGGCGCTCGCCATGGGCAACACGGTGGTCGCCGTCCCGTCCGAGCGGCACCCGCTGCTTGCGACCGACCTCTACCAGGTGATCGAATATTCCGACATCCCGGCCGGCGCCATCAACATCGTCACCGGCCGCAGCGCCGAGCTTTGCGGCGTGCTGGCGAAGCACGACGATGTCGACGGGCTCTGGGTGTTCGCCGACGCCGACACCTGCGCCAAGGCGGAGGCCGACTCCATCGGCAACCTCAAACGCGTCTGGACCGGCAATGGCCGCACTCTCGATTGGGCGTCAAACGAAGCCGCCGGCGAGGCCTTCCTGCGCCGCGCCATCGAGGTCAAGAATGTCTGGGTGCCCTACGGCGACTGAGGCATCTCGCCTTTGCGCTCCAGCCCCGTTGCGGCGACGAGGTTCGGTGCGCGGCTCCGTTCTTGGCCGCCGCCGCGAAGCTGATTGCGTTCGGGCTTGACGCTTGTGCGTGTGTTCTTTAACGAGAAAAAACATCTTTATCTGTGAAATCGCAGCATAGGCCGCACGATGCCGGCTGTCTGGCACACGACGCCGCAGCCGGCCATCGATAAAGGCGGACGCACCAGGCAGGCGAGGAGAAAAGGCATGGCGGATCTGGCAGGCAAGGTGGCTGTGGTCACCGCGGCGGCGCAAGGCATCGGTCGGGCAAGCGCGCTGGCTTTCGCCAAGGCAGGCGCCACGGTTCACGCCACCGACATCAACGAGCCGCTGCTGGCCGAACTCGCCAAGACATCCGGCATCAAGACCCGCAAGCTCGACGTGCTGAACGACGCGGCCGTCGCTGCTGCCTTCGCCGAGATCGGCCCGGTCGACGTGCTGTTCAATTGCGCCGGCTTCGTCCATTCGGGCTCCATCCTCGAAATGAAGGATGAGGACCTCGACTTCGCCTTGAACCTCAATGTCCACTCGATGATCCGCACCATCCGCGCCGTGCTGCCCGGCATGCTGGAGCGCGGCGACGGCTCGATCATCAACATGGCGTCGCTGGCGAGCTCGCAGAAGGGCGTGCCGAACCGCTTCGTCTATGGCCTGACCAAGGCGGCGGTCGTCGGCCTCACCAAAGCGGTCGCCGCCGACTATGTCGCCAGAGGAATCCGCTGCAATGCCATCTGCCCGGGCACGGTCGAGAGCCCGTCGCTGCAGGACCGGATGCATGCGCAGGGCGACTATGAGGCGGCGCGTGCCGCCTTCATCGCCCGTCAGCCCATGGGAAGGCTGGGTACGCCCGAGGAGATCGCCGATCTCGCCGTCTATCTGGCGGGAGCGACCTACACGTCGGGTCAGGCCTATAATATCGACGGCGGCTGGTCGATCTGATCGCCGCCGGGAAAAAACCGTTGGCGGACAGAAAGATCGCGCCCAACCCCGCGTTAATTGGCAGAGGATCGGAAAGTCTGAAAATCCTGCCCGCCGGCTGCCCTGGGCACCATGCGTGCTTGCCGGAGATCGGGCTGACGAATACGGTCCGCCGGCCTTCGCAGTGAAGCCGTCATCCGGGCGAAGAGTGTTGCAAAACGGCCTTTGGCCGCAAGGTGGAGAAGAAAGATGAAGTTGTTGCGCTATGGCGAGGCAGGCAGCGAACGGCCCGGTCTGCTCGATCAGGATGGGACAATCCGCGACCTTTCGGCCTATGTCCCCGACATCGCCGGCACGGCGCTCAATCCGGCTTCGCTGGACATGCTCTCCAAGCTCGATCCGAAATCGCTTCCCGCCGTTTCCGGTAAGCCGCGCATGGGCGCCTGCGTTGCCGGCACCGGAAAATTCATCTGCATCGGTCTCAACTATTCCGACCATGCCGCCGAGACCGGCGCCACCGTGCCGCCGGAGCCGATCATCTTCATGAAGGCAAGCTCGGCCATCGTCGGGCCGGATGACGACGTGCTGATCCCGCGCGGCTCGGTCAAGACCGACTGGGAGGTCGAGCTCGGCGTCGTCATCGGCAAGACGGCGAAGTATGTCAGCGAGGATGACGCGCTGGATTATGTTGCCGGCTATTGCGTCGCGCACGATGTTTCCGAGCGCGCCTTCCAGGCCGAGCGCCAGGGCCAGTGGACCAAGGGCAAGTCCTGCGACACTTTCGGTCCTATCGGCCCCTGGCTGGTGACCAAGGACGAGATCGCCGATCCGCAGAACCTGAAGATGTGGCTGACCGTCAACGGCAAGACCATGCAGAACGGTTCGACCAGGACCATGGTCTACGGCGTCAAATATCTGGTGTCCTATCTCAGCCAGTTCATGTCGCTGCATCCCGGCGACATCATTTCCACCGGCACGCCGCCTGGCGTCGGCCTCGGCATGAAGCCGCCGGTGTTCCTGAAAGCCGGCGACGTGGTCGAGCTCGGCATCGAAGGCATGGGCCAGCAGAAGCAGACCTTCAAGGCGGACGAGTAAGGCTCGTATCTGGTCCGGGATTGCGTGAAGACAAATAGCTGGGGCGATTCTGCCAAAACGCTGAACCGCTCCAGCCGTCCGCCTTCGTGACAGGTCGCAGATTTCGCTGCGCCAGGTCGCGAATAGCGATTGAAAGTCATCTCCGGGCAGGGCGTTATGCGGCCCATGAAAACCGTCACTGAATTTCCTCGCAAGGTCGTCGAATTTCCCGATATGGGCATCGTCATGCCGGATGGCTGCCGGCTATCGGCCCGCATATGGATGCCGGAGGATGCGGCGGAAAATCCGGTGCCGGCGATCCTCGAGCATCTGCCCTATCGCAAGCGTGACGGCACCATCTTCCGCGATCAGCTGACGCATCCCTATTTCGCAGGCCACGGCTATGCCTCGATCCGCGTCGACATGCGCGGCAACGGCGATTCCGAAGGGCTGATGGACGACGAATATTCCGAGCAGGAATTGCAGGACGCCTGTGACGTCATCGCCTGGGCGGCCGCGCAACCCTGGTGCAACGGCAGTGTCGGCATGATGGGCATCTCCTGGGGCGGGTTCAACTGCCTGCAGGTCGCGGCAAAGCAGCCGCCGGCGCTGAAGGCGGTGATCAGCCTGTGCTCGACCGTCGACCGCTATGCCGACGACATCCACTACAAGGGCGGCTGCCTGCTGCTCGAGAATTTCGGCTGGGCCTCGACGATGCTCTCCTATTCGTCGCGCCCGCCGGATCCGCTGATTGCCGGCGGCAACCGCTGGCGCGACCTGTGGCTCAGCCGGCTGGAGAACCAGCCCTTCCTTCTGCCGCTCTGGCTCAGCCACCAGCATCGCGACGCCTATTGGAAGCGCGGCTCGATCTGCGAGGATTTCTCGGCTGTTCATGCGGCCGTGCTGTCGATCGGCGGCTGGCACGACGGTTACCGCAACACGATCTCCAATCTCGTCACCAACATCGAGGCACCCGTTAAGGGCATCGTCGGGCCCTGGATCCACAAATACCCGCATTACGCCGCGCCCAGTCCGGCCATCGGCTTCCTGCAGGAGGCGCTGCGCTGGTGGGACCGCTGGCTGAAGGGCGCCGAGACAGGCGTCGAGAACGATCCGGACTACCGCGCCTATGTCATGGACAGCGTGCGGCCGGCCCGATGGCATCCGGAGCGGCCGGGCCGCTGGGTGGCGGAGCGGGAATGGCCGTCGCCCAACATCAAGGTCGAGGTGACCGAGCTCGTTCCTGGTGGCGCCAAGCCGGCGATCGTCGCCTCGCCGCAGAATTGCGGGCTCGCC
>NZ_RZSC01001489.1:0-563 GCF_003998155.1 Mesorhizobium sp. M1E.F.Ca.ET.063.01.1.1 | reverse complement strand
GACAGGCCGCCGAGATGGTTGGCGAGCATCTGCGCGCCGAGGCAGATGCCGAGGAAGGGCCGGTTCTCCTTGAGCGGGACTTCGAGCCAGTCGGTCTCGCGGCGGACGAACTCGTCCCCGTCATTGGCGCTCATCGGCCCGCCGAAGATAACCGCGCCGGCATGATCATCCAGCGTGCGGGGCAATCCATCGCCAAGCGGCGGCCGGCGGATGTCGAGATCGAAACCTTCTTCCAGCAGCATATGACCTACGCGGCCGGGGCTCGAAGTCTCCTGATGCAGCACGATCAGGATTTTTGGTCTCGGCCTCGGTCTGGGTGGCATGGAAGGCGAAGGATCCTCTATTCGTCGCTCGACGTCCCGCGCGCGCCGGGCGCCTCGGCCGCCGCCTTGCGGCGCGCCTCGATGCGGTCCTGGCGCTCGACGCCGATCAATTCGGCGACGCGCCAGACGGTGTTGTCCTCGAGCTCGTGCAGCTCGCCGTCGGCGTAGACGATTTCCCACATCAAGCCGATGAAGGCCTTGCGCGCCTCGGCGTCGAGATGGCGCTTGAGCACGCTGGTG
>NZ_RZSC01001488.1:0-563 GCF_003998155.1 Mesorhizobium sp. M1E.F.Ca.ET.063.01.1.1 | reverse complement strand
TTACTGGATCAAGAGCGTCAAGGCATTCACCTGCGACGGATGCCATAACGAGATGTGGCTTACCTACGGGCAGAAAATTGCAATCTTCGAGCGACACCGGCAGGCGGCTGCCAAGCGCTAGCGGCCCGGCAAGGCTGGCGGGGTAGGCCAGCGCACGCCGGACCTGACCGGCGGGGCTCGCATCGCTCCGGCTGAATGGAGATTATCAACCCTTGCCAATGTCTCCGCCATACAAACGAAGGAAACGTTTGCCAAGTTGACCAACGTTTGCGGCCCGGCGGCTTCGGGCTTCCGGGCCTTTTTGTTCGCGTGCCTCAATGGTTATGCGACTGCCTCGTCATTCCAATCGATGATGAAGCCATCATTGCCCGATGCTACTTAAGGGGTGGCAACCCGGTTTTGCGGCCCAAGAGCCAGTTGGCTTCAGCGGTTAGATATGAGCAAGACCACTCTCATTACTATCGCGATCCTCGCGATCAGCGTCGGCTATGCCGAAGCCGGGGGCCGCAAGATTCCACCGGTTTGCACGGCGTCAAGTCCGCTCTTCGAGGTCCTGGATGGCA
>NZ_RZSC01001487.1:0-565 GCF_003998155.1 Mesorhizobium sp. M1E.F.Ca.ET.063.01.1.1 | reverse complement strand
CGATGAAGGCCATGCCTTCGACGCCGTCGGCAATCGTCGGGAAGACGACATCCTTTGCCGGCTTGCCGCCCTTCCTGCGCGCCGCGCGGATGGCGCGGGCCGCTTCCTGGTAGATGTTGGCGAAGCCTTCGAGATAGCCCTCCGGATGGCCCGAGGGAACACGGGTGACACGCCCGGCGGACGGCAGCGCGCCGGCGCCGGCGCGGGTCAGCAGCTGCTTCGGCTGGCCGAACGGCGTATACCACAGATAGTTCGGATCGGCCTGCACCCATTCCAGCCCGCCCTTCGACCCGTAGATGCGCAGTTTCAGCCCGTTCTCATGGCCGGGCGCCACCTGGCTTGCCCAGATCATGCCCTTGGCCGGATGCGTCTTGCCGACCGGCTTGAAGCGCAGCATGACGTTGACGTTGTCGTCGAGCTGCCGCCCCGGCACGAAGGCGTCGAGATCGGCCGACAGCGTATCGAGCTCCAGCCCGGAGACGAAGCGCGCCAGGTTGTAGGCATGGGTGCCGATGTCGCCGAGCGCGCCGCCGGCGCCGGCCTGCTTCGGGTCGGAGCGCCACGC
>NZ_RZSC01001486.1:0-567 GCF_003998155.1 Mesorhizobium sp. M1E.F.Ca.ET.063.01.1.1 | reverse complement strand
TTGTTGAACATCGTGGTCAGCACCGCGGTCTTCTTAGCCTCGATCTGCTCTTGCTGGAAGTAGCGAGCCTTGAAGCCGAAATCCTTCTGGTACTCGCGGCGCAGATAGTCGCTGTCGTCAACCGCCCGAAATTTCTCGAGGAATACGAAGATGCCTCCTTCCTTGAGATGCTGCGCCACGAACTCAATCTGTTTGGGTCTGTTCGGCGAGTACATTTGAAAGGTGGTATCTTCGAGGATTATGTCGAATCCGGAAGCGAATTTGCCCAACCGGGCGTTTGAATTGAGGACGGCCTTGGTCAGTCGATGGAACGGGCCGACAAAGAACTCGGCGTCTGGCGGTTCGCCATATGCCATGAAGCACTTGTAATTTTCCGCGTTAGGACTGCAGGAGAGGCTGTGGATTTGCCCGCGGGACAATTCCGACAGTGTTCTCGCCATGGTGCCCTCCGCTGTGCCAAGGCTATATAACGACAGCTGGGCACCGCGAATTCGTGCATATCTCAGCACGCCGTAAGCCATCCGGCACTCCTCCTCCAACCGGTAGGGAATGCTGCTGTGATAGTGC
>NZ_RZSC01001485.1:0-568 GCF_003998155.1 Mesorhizobium sp. M1E.F.Ca.ET.063.01.1.1 | reverse complement strand
TCGCGATGCTCTGCTCGCTGGATGAACAGCGTCATGGCCCAGGTGAAGAGAGTAGCCGCCCCATGCCAATTCAAACTTTGCCGATCGAATACCATCCAAAGAATGGAATAAACCAACAACACCAGGAAGGCGGCAGGACGAGAGGTTAAGGTGCCGATCGAGGTGAGCACGCTCATAGATTGGGTGATTTGCCATCACCAAGAACCTTCGACTGCGACGCTGGTTCCCCGAGGAGATTTCGTGGACATCGGTCGCATTGGCTAGTCGGCTAGGCGCAGGACGGCTAGTGCCGTCGACGCAGGGGCAAGCGGCGGCTTCCGACGAGACCGGCTGCCCCCGCGGATCCCAAAGCCTCTTGCGCTCCATTCAACGAAAAACTCGACGTGCTCGAGATGCGAGACCTTTCCGCAGGTCTGGAGTTTTCAGGAACCTAGAGTGCACCCCGGCATTGAGAGAGTTCAACCTGCTCCTCGATCCTTGGGAAAATCACAATGGTAAAGACGGCAAAACGGCCCTCAGGCAAGTCCGCGATAATCCATGACCAAAAGCTTGTGCGGGGCAATGGGGG
>NZ_RZSC01001484.1:0-570 GCF_003998155.1 Mesorhizobium sp. M1E.F.Ca.ET.063.01.1.1 | reverse complement strand
TCGCAAAAATGAGCCCGAAGCAAATGTGTGCGCACGCTAGCCCATAAGGGGAGAAGGAGAGGGGCTACGCCAGCGTGCGCTCCACGATATCCCGCAGATCGGCCGAGAGGTTCTCGACGTTCGCGATTTGCAGCAGCGCCTGCCTTGCCTTGTCCTGCCGGATCGGTTCCAGCGAGCGCCAGGACCGCATCGCCGTCGCCAGCCTTGCCGCCACCTGCGGGTTGCGCTTCTCGACCTCCAGCACGGTCTCGGCGAACAAGCGGTAGCCTTGGCCGTAGGCGCGATGGAAGCCGGTCTGGTTGGCGCTGGAGAAGGTGCCGATCAGCGAGCGCACCCGGTTCGGATTGGCGATCGAGAAGGCGGGATGCCGCATCAGCGCGCGCACCGTCTCGACGGTCCGCGGGCCGGGCACGCCGGCCTGGATCTGGAACCATTTGTCTAGCACCAGCGCATCGCCCCGATATCTGGCCTCGAAGCTTGCCAGCGCTTCCTCCGCCTCGGGAGAGCCGTCATGGCGGTGCGCCAGCACGGTGAGCGCCGCCGCGCGATCCGTCATGTTGGTTGCCGCGC
>NZ_RZSC01001483.1:0-575 GCF_003998155.1 Mesorhizobium sp. M1E.F.Ca.ET.063.01.1.1 | reverse complement strand
CGAGCACCGCCCTGTATTCGGCAAAATGCTCGGACTGGCGCCGCACCGGCTCTTCCCAATCGAGCCCCAGCCATTTCAGGTCATGAAATATGCCGGCCTCGAATTCCGGCGTGCAGCGGGTGATGTCGATATCCTCGATGCGCAGCAAGAGCCGCCCGCCCGCCCGCGCCGCCATTTGCTGGTTGAGCAGCGCCGAATAGGCATGGCCGAGATGCAATTCGCCATTGGGGCTCGGCGCGAAGCGGAATGTCAGGAGCGTCATGTCTCAAGGCGGCATTCGGGTTGAAAGGCGCTTCCGCCGGTTGATAGTTAGAGACTGTTTCGAAATTCTGCTCTGGCGGCCAGCGCGAATTTCGAAACAGTCTCTTGGCCATCAATTGCCACTTCGTGGGCGCTCTGGGAACAAACAAAACGTGCAACGCATCGCCTCGCTCGACGACATTGCGGCAGGGCTCGACGCGCTCTGCCTCATCGATCCGCGGCTGGACAAGGTGCGCGATATGGCGGGCGAGGTACCGCTGAGGCTCTCGGAGCCCGGATTCGGGAGCCTCGCCTCGATCGTCGTTTCGCAGCAG
>NZ_RZSC01001482.1:0-576 GCF_003998155.1 Mesorhizobium sp. M1E.F.Ca.ET.063.01.1.1 | reverse complement strand
GACCGTATCGATCGCCGCGACCTCGGCCGCGCCGGCGGCCAGGATGGTCATCGTGCGCGCCAGGCGGAAGACGTCGGTGTAGCGGCCGCTCTCGTCACGCGCCGAGCGCGCGCCGATCGCCGCCGACAAGTCCTCAGCGCCCCAGGTCAGGCCGGCAAGCCTTGCGCTTGCTCCGGCATAGCTCGCCGCCGCCAGCACGCCGGCCGCCGTTTCGGTGATGATCGGCAGGATTTTTATGCCGCCGTCCGGCAACCCGTTCTCGGCTTCGTGCACCCGAAGCTTGGCGGCGAGTTGCTGGACATCCTGTCCGCTGTTCGACTTCGGCAGCATGATGCCGTCGGGTTTTACGGGAACAAGTGCCGCGAGGTCGTCGTCGGTCAGACCGGTCGAGAGGTCGTTGACGCGCACATAGATGGCGGAGTTGATGTGCTGCCGGCGGCTAGCGATGAAGCTCGCCGCAACCGCGCGTGCCGCTGCCTTGTTGGCGGCGGCGACGGAATCCTCGAGATCGACGATGACCACGTCGGCGCCGGCGCCAAGGCCCTTTTCCAGCTTGCGCTCGGAATCGCCGGGCAC
>NZ_RZSC01001481.1:0-578 GCF_003998155.1 Mesorhizobium sp. M1E.F.Ca.ET.063.01.1.1 | reverse complement strand
AACAATTGCGGGCCGCCTGACCTCCAGTCCGGCCCGCCGTCTTCAGCCCGCTCCGCCAGGGGCGGGCTTTTTCAGTTGTCTTGTTTGACCATGATCTTGTCCGAAAACCGGCTTCCAATTTTTGCTTTGCTGACCTTCCGGTTCGGGATCATGGTCGCGGTCAATCCTTAAGCGGCTTGCCAAGCCGGCCGGCCAGATCCTGCGTGAACTGCCAGGCGACGCGGCCGGAGCGGCTGCCGCGCGTCGTTGCCCATTCGAGCGCCTCGGCGCGCAGCGTTTCGGCGTCGATCTTCAGGTCGTGATAGCGGACGTAGCCGTCGATCATGTCGAGATATTCGTCCTGCGAGCATTTGTGGAAGCCGAGCCACAGGCCGAAGCGGTCCGAGAGCGAGACCTTTTCCTCTACTGCCTCCGACGGGTTGATGGCGGTCGAGCGCTCATTGTCGATCATGTCGCGCGGCAGCAGATGCCGTCTATTCGACGTGGCGTAGAAGATGACGTTGGCCGGCCGGCCCTCGACGCCGCCTTCGAGCGCCGCCTTCAGCGACTTGTAGGAGGTGTCGTCGTGGTCGAAGGAC
>NZ_RZSC01001480.1:0-579 GCF_003998155.1 Mesorhizobium sp. M1E.F.Ca.ET.063.01.1.1 | reverse complement strand
GCATACCAGCCGGCCGCCGCAACAATGAGCAGGCCGCCGATGCTGCTGCGGCCGACGACGAGCATCGTCGCGCCGAACACCCCCAACAGCGCAGGTCCGAGTGTTCTAAGACTGTCCGCCATCCTGGCGGCATCGGCGCGCACGAAGATTGTCGCGACGCCGAAAAGCACCAGAAGCAAAGCCGCCAATGCGATGATCACGCCCATCGGTTTGCACCGCCATGCAGATGTTTGTGCATGGAAATCAAGATGTGGCGCAGGTGCGGCTCTTGCAAGTCCCACACCGATCCAGCCGAGGGGCCAGCGACGGAAACGACTGGTTTAACTTGGATTAAAGCAGCCCCAGTTCGGCGAGTTCCAGCCGCAATTTCGGCGGCATCTCGGCCAATGCAGCCTTGCCCCTGCCGAGATCGACCGGGGCATCGGAAGGTTTGAGATAACGCCAGCCCTGGAAGGCACGGCGAGGCTGCCAGTCGGTGCGCACCACCTCGGGATCGAGCACCAGATGGCAGCGGCCGATGCCTTCGTCGTCGACAAAGGGCCGGATCTCGGTGATCAACTGCCGGCACTGCACATTGCC
>NZ_RZSC01000147.1:0-10413 GCF_003998155.1 Mesorhizobium sp. M1E.F.Ca.ET.063.01.1.1 | reverse complement strand
GGGATATCGAGAGCGCGGTCGAATTCACCAAGCTGCTATTGATTGAGGAACAAAAGCTGCTTCTGCAGGAAGACTGAGCCTCCGTCAGTCCAATCCGGCAGCGATGCGCAGCTCTCCGGAGGCGCTCGAATGGCGCTGATCCCACATCAGCCCAAGCGCGCGCATTTCGTCGCGCAACCGGGCGCCGTGCCTCTGCAGCCAAGCCGGAACCGACCCAAAGGCTACAATACGTGCTTGGCCATTCGTAATGCGTACGACGGGCCAGTCGCCGATCAGGGCGTTGTCATTCCCGAACAGATCCGAGCCCGCCCATTTCGCTATCCCGAACGCATGTTCGCCGAGCCCGCCATGCTTCATCGCTGCTAGAACCGAGACAGGCGCTGCCGTTCCAGCTTTCTCGACCGCTGCATGCCAGAGATCGAGCGTGGCAACGTATTCCCAGGAAACCGCGCTCCAGCTGTCCGGGAAACGCCGGTTGTACTCCGCGAAGAACTCGGCTGGACGATTGAAGAAGAAGGCCTTGTCGCGAAGCTCCGGATCGTCGAAGTCCGGGAACTGGAACAGAAAGCCCTCCATGAAATCGACCGATGTCCGGTCGACCAGCCGCCGATAATAGTCGGCAGTGCAAGAAATGATCTGCCCCCGAAATCCCGACCGGAAAGCAGCCTCGGTCAGCGCGTGAACCATTGGCTCATAGCTCGTGCACCAACACAAAATGTCGGGATTGCCGACCAGCATTGCGCGCAGAATTTCGTCGGCGTTCGTGGCCTCCGGCGCGTAGCGGATCTCGCCCACCGACGCGATCCCCTCGGCCGCAAAGGCGGCGCGATAGGTAGCCAGCGAAGGCAGGCCCAGCGCATCCGTCTGGCTGCACATCGCCACGCGGCGCAGGTCGGGGCGGTTGCGTGCAAGCCATTCGACCGCCGTGACGTTGTAGAGGGGATGGATCTCGCTGGGCGCGATCAGGTACGGTGTGTCGGGCGAAAGATCGCTCGGCAGCAGCGTCGAGGTCAGGATCTTGCGCGACATGAGATAGTCCTGGATCGGACGGAACGTGTCGCCTCCGTGCATCATCAGCAGCCCTACCCCGTGATCCTGCACGAGGCGCCGAGCCCCTTCCGCCGCCCGATCGGGAACATAGCCGCAGTCCTCGGCCAACAGTTGGACGTTGTGCCGCGTCCCGCCGATGAGCATTCCGCCGGTGCGATTAATCCAGTCAACCCAGATGCGGCAGCCGTTCAACCCGGGTAGCCCCCAAGAGCGAACAGGCCCGCTGAGCGGCCCAAGAAAGCCTACTTTGACCACGCGTTGTGCACCGACGCCCAGCCGTTTGACCTGGGCGTTCACTGCAAGTCGTTGCACTAGGCTGCTGGCGTTCATGATGCGCTCCCTACCGACCGTCCGTCCATAAACCGAGGCCAACCCCGGCGCAAATTGATTTTCCTTCCATGAATATTAGTTGACAAGCTAGCCGTTTCGATCATAACTGGTTTGAACCAAAAGAACCAATCTATCAAAAACCGGTTCAGACCAATGGGAGAATCATAATGAAGAAACGCATTGCCGTTATCGGTGCTGGTCCGTCCGGCTTGGCTCAGCTGCGCGCCTTCGCGTCCGCGGCACAGAAAGGCGCAGAGATTCCCGAAATCGTCTGCTTCGAAAAGCAGAAGGATTGGGGAGGGTTGTGGAACTACACCTGGCGCACGGGTCTGGACGAATTTGGCGAACCCGTTCACGGCTCGATGTATCGCTATCTCTGGACTAACGGCCCCAAGGAAGGTCTGGAATTCGCCGACTACTCCTTCGAGGAGCATTTTGGCAAACAGATCGCGTCCTATCCGCCCAGGGCCGTGCTGTTCGACTACATTGAAGGGCGCGTGAAGAAGGCCGGTGTCCGCCCGTGGATCCGATTTTCCACCGTTGTCAGGTATGTGACCTGGAGCCCGGAGACCCGCAAGTTCACCGTGCGTGTGCACGATCTTCCCAAGGATCGATCCTACTCGGAAGAGTTCGACCACGTCGTCGTCGCGTCGGGCCATTTTTCGACACCGAACGTTCCCGAATTCCCCGGCTTTGACACATTCAACGGTCGCATTCTCCATGCGCACGACTTCCGCGACGCACGCGAGTTTATCGGTCAGGACATACTGATTGTCGGAACCAGCTACTCAGCCGAGGATATCGGTTCGCAGTGCTGGAAGTACGGTTGCAAGTCGGTCACGGTCAGCCATCGCACCGAGCCGATGGGCTTCAAGTGGCCGCCCAACTGGAAAGAGGTGCCGCTGCTGACCAAGGTCGAGGGTAACATCGCAACCTTCAAGGACGGCTCGACCGCGACCGTGAACGCGATCATCCTCTGTACCGGCTACAAGCACCATTTCCCGTTCATGCCCGACGATTTGCGACTGCGCACTGCGAACAGGCTGGCCACGGCTGACCTCTACAAAGGCGTGGTCTACGTCCACAATCCGGCGCTGTTTTATCTCGGCATGCAGGACCAGTGGTACACCTTCAATATGTTCGATGCGCAGGCATGGTGGGTGCGTGACGCAATCCTCGGCAGGATCAAGGTGCCTGCCTCGAAGAACGAACTGATCGCCGATGTCGAAAAGCGGGTCGCGGCCGAAGACGCTGGGGAGGATAGCTATGACGCCATCCGCTACCAGGGCGACTACGTCAAGGAATTGATCGCCGAGACCGACTATCCAAGTTTTGACGTTGACGGCGCCAACGAGGCGTTCTTCCAGTGGAAGAAGCACAAGATCAAGGACATCATGGGGTTCCGGGACAATAGCTACAAGTCCGTGATGACCAGTTCCATGGCGCCGAAGCATCACACGCCGTGGAAAGACGCGCTGGACGATACGATGCAGAGCTATCTGCGCAACTGAACTTACGTTGCGCAGCGACTTGTCCGGAGCCCCGCTGACGGTCACTTCCGTGCCGTGTTCAGTGAGGTTCCGGGCAGAGGAGAAGAACACCCGCTCCGTTGTTCGCCAAGAAGAGAATGGCAGCTGATGAGGAGGGAGCCGGCATGCTGACTGCTCAGACCGCACACAGGTCGTTTAGTTTCTACCTCTTACCCAACTTCTCGCTTCAAGCTTTCTCTTGCGCAGTGGAAGTATTGCGGTTGGCCAATGAGGCGATCGGCAGGAACGTCTACAGCTGGCAAGTCATATCGGAGGACGGGCAACCGACAATGTCGAGTTGCCGAATGACCGTCGGCATCGACTCCTCGTTGAGAACTGAACGCGAGAGGACCCAAAAGTCAAACTTCACGTCAGCCGCCGTGATTTGCGGCGGCAGCGCCGTCCCGCGCCCAAACAGGCAACTCGATGCCTGGCTAAGGGAATGCCGCATGCGTCGCATTCCCCTCATTTGCATCGGCAGCGGCACCATCGTCGTTGCGCGGGCCGGACTGGCGGACGGACGCCGGTGCGCCGTTCACTGGGAACAGCTTCCGCTCTTTTGCGAGCAGTTTCCGGGCATAGAGTCCACTCAGACGGCCTTTGAACATGATGGAGATCTGCATACCTGCTCGGGTGGGGATGCATCTTTCGACATGTTTCTCCACCTGGTTGAACGTGACCATGGTTCAGCCATCGTCAATCGCATCTGCGAAAAAGCCATCGCTTACCGAATGCGTTCGGCGGGAGAGCGACAGCGCCTGCCCCTTCATTCTCGCGTCAAGCTCAACCACAAGGCAGTGATGAAGGTCATTGGCCTGATGGAGGCAAGCTTGGATGATCCTATGCCGGTCGACGATCTTGTGGCGTTGAGCGGAATATCGCGACGGCAGATGGAAAGGCTTTTCGACAGAGAGTTGGGACGCTCTCCGAACCGATACTACATGGAACTGCGCCTAGAGCGCGCGCAGTTGCTTCTTGTGAGCACAAACTTGCCGGTCGTGGAGGTTGCCGTGGCTTGCGGTTTTATCTCGCCGTCGCACTTTTCCAAAGTCTATCGCGAAGCCTACGGATGCGCTCCGCATCAGACACGATTGGCTGCCCGTGCGGACGGGCGTGTCGATCTGATGGATCCGGCGCTGCTGGGATTGGACTGCACCGAAGTACCCCAACACAGGTTGTCGATGACGGCGTAGCCGACGAAGCAGCTGAGGCCAGCCTCAGTGAGGAGGTAACGATGCTGAACACGATCTACCCTCCCGTCCGCGGTGGACCGCCGCAGGCGAGCCGCATCATCCGTCGCGGGGGATTGACCCTGCCCGCCGGCACCGAGCGCTACATCGTTGGCGGCGCCGGAGCGATGCTGATCGACATTGAGGCAGGCGACAGCATCACCGTAACGAATGATGAGGGCGGCCAAATCTGCGAGGTCGTCGTGGCCGACGCGTCGGGCAGCATTGACGCCGGCATCGTCGGCCATGGTCCGAACTCGGATGCTGCTGGTTTGAAGGCGCTGCTAACCAGTCAGGACGGCAGCCTGCAACGGCTGCGCAAGGCACTGGAGATCCGTGGTATCGACCTCGCCGCGGCGGGCGGGCTTCGTTTCTTCGACGCGACAACGCCGCCGAAGACCAATGTCGAGCTGACTGTCAAGCGCGGCGGCTGGCTCGTCATCGCCGCGCCAGGAACCGACATGGCGCCGGACGGCCAAGAGACTGCGACGCCGCTGATCGTCCACGTGCGGCGCGCGACGGTGCGCTTGCGTGAAACCTCCCGGGATTTGCCCGATCCGCTTGCCGATCCGGTTCTCGATCTTCGCGTGCACTCCTCGACGGCAGAGGCCTATTTCGTCAAGGCCGGGGACTACATTCAGATCATCGATGTCGACGGACGCCAGTGCACCGATTTCCAGTGCTTCTCAGCGCGCAAATTGGACAAGGGAAAGGAGCATGCGCTCGACGTCACCGCCACGCGCAGCGCGATGGGGCATGCCTATCCGTTGCCCGGTCTGCATTCGAAGTACTACGATCAGGATTTCCTGCCGCTGGTCGAGGTCGTGCAGGACACTTGCGGTCGCCACGACGCCTTCTCGCTGGCATGCTATGCGAAATATTATGACGATATCGGCTATCCAGGCCATATCAACTGCACGGAAAACTTCAACAAGGCGCTCGGCTCATACGGCGTCGGTCCGCGCGGCGGCTGGATGGCGGCCAACTTCTTCTTCAATACCGGGGTCGACGCGCACGGCGTCATGTATGCCGACGAACCGTGGTCGCGGCCAGGCGACTACGTACTCTTGCGGGCGCTGACCGACCTCGTCTGCGTCAACTCCGCATGCCCTGACGACACGACGGCGGCCAATGGCTGGAATCCGACCGACATCCATGTGCGCACCTATTCAGGGGCCGAGAAATTCCAACGCGCCGTGGCGATCCGCCCCACTCCCGATTCGGAGCCAAAGATGACCAAGGAAACAGGGTTTCACGACCGCCTGTCCAAGCTGACCCGCAACTTCGTGGAGTATCGCGGCTACTGGCTGGCCAACAGCTACGCAGAAGCCGGGCCGATCGAGGAATACTGGGCTTGCCGGCAGAAGTCGGTGCTGATGGACCTTTCCGCCCTGCGCAAGTTCGAGGTGACGGGACCGGATTCGGAAGCGCTGCTTCAGTACACGCTGACGCGTGACGTGAAGAAGCTGGCGGTCGGCCAGATCGTTTATACCGCCATGTGCTACGAGCATGGCGGCATGATTGACGACGGCACGTTGTTCCGGCTCGGTCAGGACAATTTCCGGTGGGTCGGCGGCGACGAGTATTCGGGCATATGGCTGCGCGAACAGGCGGAGAAGCTCGGTCTCAACGTCCTGGTCCGCAGTTCCACCGACCAATTGCACAACATTGCCGTGCAGGGGCCGGAGAGCCGCGAGTTGCTGAAGAAGATAATCTGGACGCCGCCGCATCAGCCGTCGATCGCCGAACTCGGCTGGTTCCGTTTCACCGTTGGCCGCATCGGGGATGACCAGGGCCTACCTGTCGTGCTGTCGCGTACCGGCTACACGGGCGAGCTGGGCTACGAGGTCTGGTGCCATCCCAAGCACGCGGGCGAGGTCTTCGACGCGATCTGGGCCGAGGGGCCGGCACACGGATTGACGCCCATGGGCCTGGCCGCCCTCGATATGGTTCGAATCGAGGCCGGATTGATCTTCGCCGGCTATGACTTCTCTGATCAGACCGACCCGTTCGAGGCGGGCATCGGCTTCACCGTGCCGCTCAAGTCCAAGGCCGACGACTTCATCGGGCGGGACGCGCTGATTCGGCGCAAGGAGCATCCGTCGCGCAAGATGGTCGGGCTGGACATCGAAGGGGCCGTCGCGGTCGGGCATGGCGACTGCATCCATCTTGGGCGCGCGCAGATCGGCGAGGTCACATCGTCGACGCGTTCGCCAATCCTCGGCAAGAACATTGCGTTGGCGCGCATCGACGTGGCCCATGCCGATGTCGGCACACAGGTCGAGATCGGCAAGCTCGACGGCCACCAGAAGCGGCTCCCGGCCACGATCGTCCCGCTATCGCACTATGATCCTAAGAAAACCCGTCCGCAGTCCTGACGCATATGGAACCAGTAGCAGCCAAGGAAACTCTTCTTGCGCAGATCGGCGGCGAAACGGCTTTGCGCGGTCTGGTCGACTGCTTCTACGACCTGATCGAGACCGATCCCCGCGGAGAGCCGTTGCTGCGACTGCATTTTCGCGGACACGGCGTCAACCACGCCCGCGAGGAACAGTTCAACTTTCTGTGCGGCTTTCTCGGCGGGCGTCGTCACTATCTGGAAAAGCACGGGCACGTGGACGTTCGTCTCATGCACGCGCATGTGCCGATCTCGGCGGGCGACGCCGAAGACTGGCTGGCTCTCATGGATCGAGCCATGACCGAAATGCGGCTTTCAGGCCCGCATGTAGACAAGATGCGCCTGGCATTCCGCCGCGTCGCACTGGCGCTGATCAATGATCTCGGGGAATGGGGGGTGGGAAGCGCTTGACGACATGGAGGATCGTCGACAGTCTTTATTGAAGTGAACAAAACAAGACTGACAGGAAAGAAAATAACCGGCAAAGCGAAGCCGGACCGCAGGAACACTCAACCTCAAACAATGGGATGAAAAGCTATGAGCGCTTTTTCGGACACCTACGCGGAGGCAGCCGCGGGACAGTTACATAGAAGTATTGACTGGCGAGGCGCCTTCTGGGTGGCAAGCGGCGTCCCCGCCCTCGTTCTGTTCTCGATCGGCGGTATCGCTGGAACGACTGGCAAGCTGGCCTTTCTGATCTGGACCGTGTCCATGATCATGGGTTTCCTGCAGTCGTTCACATACGCCGAAATCGCCGGTCTGTTTCCCAACAAGTCCGGCGGCGCTTCGGTTTATGGCGCCACCGCCTGGCTGCGTTATTCGAAGTTCATCGCGCCATTGTCGGTGTGGTGCAACTGGTTCGCCTGGTCGCCGGTGCTGTCGCTCGGCTGTTCCATCGCAGCCGCCTACATCCTCAATGCGCTGGCGCCGATCCCGGTCTTCTCCGAGACCTCGCCGGAGGTGGCCGCCTACATCGCGGCGCATGCCGGAACGGCGCCCGCCGACGCCATCACGGCAGTGACGGCTGCCGCAACGCCTGCGATCCGCACCTGGTCGCTCTTCAGCCACACGCTTGGGCCTGTCAGTTTCTCATTGAACGCGACCTTCTTCATCGGCGCGCTGCTGATGCTGATCATCTTCGCCATCCAGCATCGCGGCATCCTGGGCACCGCCAGCGTGCAGAAGTATATCGGCCTGCTCGTCATCATCCCGATGCTGATCGTCGGTGTCGTGCCGATCTTCACCGGCCAGATCGACTGGGCGAATTTCTCGCCTCTGGTCCCGCTTGCCGCCGCCTACGCGCCCGACCCAGGCTCATGGAACATCGCCGGATGGACGCTGGCGCTCGGCGGCATGTTCATCGCGGCATGGTCGACCTATGGCTTCGAGACCGCCGTCTGCTACACGTCGGAGTTCAAGAACCCCGGCACCGATACCTTCAAGGCGATCTTCTATTCCGGCCTGCTCTGCATGCTTCTGTTCATCCTGGTGCCATTCACCTTCCAGGGCGTGCTTGGCCTCAACGGCATGCTGGCAACGCCAATCGTGGATGGCTCGGGCGTCGCCGACGCGCTGGCCGGCATGGTCGGCGGCGGCAAGCTGATCCACAGCCTGCTTGTCATGCTGATGATCCTGGCGCTGGTGCTCTGCATCATGACGGCGATGGCCGGCTCCTCGCGCACGCTCTACCAGGGCTCGGTCGACGGCTGGCTGCCGCGTTATCTAAGCCACGTCAACGAGCACGGCGCGCCGACACGGGCGATGTGGACCGACTTGATCTTCAACCTGATCGTGCTGGCAATCGCCTCGGCCGACGCGACCAGCTTCTTCTTCATCCTCGCGGTGTCGAACTGCGGCTATATCATCTTCAACTTCCTCAACCTCAACGCCGGCTGGATCCACCGGATCGACAACGGCCATATCGAGCGGCCCTGGAAGGCGCCGACCTGGTTGCTGGGGATCGGGGCGATATTCGCCTATGTAAACGCCATCTTCATGGGTGCCGGTGCCAAGGTCTGGAATCCGATGGCGCTGTGGGCCGGCCTGATAACCGCGGCACTGATCCTCCCGGTATTCTGCTTCCGGCACTACATCCAGGACGGCGGCAAGTTCCCCGATCACATGCTGGACGATCTCGGCATGAAGGCCACCGATCTCAGGGCCAAGAAGGCCGGAATCTTGCCTTACGCGACGCTGGTGGCTGGCGTTATCGTGGTGCTGATCGCCAACCGGATCTTCGTACTGTGATCGGCGACAGCCCGATCATCTTCGAACCGGGAAATGTTCCCTCCTCCCGGCCGCGTTGAACCGCGGTTGCTTAGTCACCGCCTGCAAGGCCGGGCGGTGACTTCTTTTTGAATCCGTGGAAGGCCCGGCGTAGCCGCCCGCCAACTGATCGAGGCAGACTAGGCGAAAATCTCTTTTTCTTCATATGAATTTTTTTTTCCTTATAGTTGACTTTCAGCCCAAATAATTGCAAGGTTTCGCAACTTGATTTGCGACGTTCGACGGCAAAGCGATGCCGTATTTCATTCTCTAGGAGAGAGGCGATGGCTGAGGTGATCGATGGCAAGGCTGTTGCCGCCAATGTGATCGCAAAGGTCACAAGCGCGAGCAGCGTCCTGGCCGCTTCGAAGAATGTAACGCCTGGTCTTGCGGTCATCATCGTCGGGGAGGATCCGGCAAGCCAGGTCTATGTGGCCGCGAAGTCGCGTACAGCGAAGGAATGCGGCTTCAATTCGCTGCAACATACGCTGCCCACGGACACCAGCGAAGCCCACCTGATCGACCTTATCGACATTATGAATCATGACCGTACGATCCATGGCATTCTGGTGCAGCTGCCGCTTCCGGATCACATCGATGCGGGCAAGGTCATCCAGGCGATTGCGCCAGAGAAGGACGTCGACGGCTTCCACTTTGTCAATGTCGGCAAGCTTGGCACCGGCGAGCTCGATACGGCTTTCGTACCCTGCACACCGGCGGGCTCGATGCTGCTGATCGAGCACGTGCATGGCAAGGATCTTTCCGGTCTCAATGCAGTCGTCGTCGGCCGCTCCAATATCGTTGGCAAGCCGATGGCCAACCTTCTGCTTGCCGCGAACGCCACCGTCACCGTTGCCCATAGCCGGACAAAGAATCTGCCCGAGCTTTGTCGTGGCGCTGACATCCTCGTCGCGGCGGTGGGCCGGCCGGAAATGATCAGGGGTGAGTGGGTGAAGCCAGGCACCACTGTGATCGATGTGGGTATCAACCGCGTCGCCGCGCCGGAGAAGGGCAATGGCAAGAACCGCCTGGTCGGCGACGTCGCCTACGCCGAGGCGGCGGACCATGCCGGCGCGATCACACCCGTGCCCGGCGGCGTCGGTCCAATGACGATCGCGCTTCTGATGGCCAATACTCTGACCTCAGCCTACCTCGCCAGCAACCTGCCGAGGCCACAGTTCTAGAACCGCAGCATGCATTTCCGACAACCCAATCTTCGAGGCAAATGACCATGGCCGAATTCAAAACCGACATCGAGATCGCGCGCGCCGCCAGGAAGAAACCGATCCAGGAGATCGGCGCCAAGATCGGCATTCCGTACGAGCACCTTTTGCCTTACGGCCACGACAAGGCGAAGGTCTCGGCCGAGTTCATCAAGTCGGTGAAGGGCAACAAGGACGGCAAGCTGATCCTGGTCACCGCCATCAACCCGACGCCGGCCGGTGAAGGCAAGACGACCACGACCGTCGGCCTCGGCGACGGTCTGAACCGCATCGGCAAGAAGGCGATCGTGTGCATCCGCGAAGCCTCGCTCGGCCCGAATTTCGGCATGAAGGGCGGCGCGGCCGGCGGCGGCTTGGCTCAGGTCGTGCCGCTGGACGACATGAACCTC
>NZ_RZSC01001479.1:0-579 GCF_003998155.1 Mesorhizobium sp. M1E.F.Ca.ET.063.01.1.1 | reverse complement strand
GCTTTGCGTTTTCGGCGTCGCGGCTCAGCGCCTCGCCAGGGGAGCGGCTGAACATTTGCGACCTGTACTTGTTCGTATAGGTGCAAACGAGGCTCTTTTTCTTCTCCTGCTCGTCGGATTTGGATTCTTGCGATTTTGTGCTGTGCTCTTCGTCTTGCGCGCGCTTGTCCAGATTGGAATTGTCGATGACGGCGATCTGGGCCAGCGCCGGGAGGGCCGCCATCTGCCCAGGCATGATCGCGGCCGCGGCGATCACGCTGCTAAGCCGCTTCTTCATGCTCGCTCTCCCATCCGCACAGATATGGCAGCCACGCCTCCGGCTCTTGCCCGTAGATCTCGCGCAGCCGTTCGCATTCCTTGATGCTGGCTTCGTTGGTCGAGAGCACCTTGATGAGGTCGGGCATGCCCGACAGGTCAAGCTTGGCCACGATGGAATCGCTGTCGTGCTTGACCAGGAAGGTGCGCGTTTCCTTGGGCGTACGGCGCACGAACTCGAACTCTTTCGCCGTCAGCGAAAAGCGCGCCATGTAGGAATCCTTGCTCGCCTTCGGATTGGGGAAAAAGATGTTGGTTTTCGTC
>NZ_RZSC01001478.1:0-579 GCF_003998155.1 Mesorhizobium sp. M1E.F.Ca.ET.063.01.1.1 | reverse complement strand
GGAGGAAGGACGAATGGCCGAGAAACTGCATCCGAAGATCGACAATGGGCTGCCCAAGGAGAGCGCATCCTTTACCGGCGGCACGCTGGTCTGCGCCTGCACCAGCAACCCGGTGAAGGTGAAGGTCAAGGGCCAGATCGCCCACAACCACGCCTGCGGCTGCACCAAGTGCTGGAAGCCGGAAGGCGCGCTCTTCTCGGTGGTTGCCGTTGCCGCCAGCGGCGACGTGACCGTCACCGAGAACGGCGACAAGCTGAAGGTCGTCGACTCCTCGGCCCTCATCCTGCGCCATGCCTGCACCGGCTGCGGCGTCCACATGTACGGCCCGGTCGAGCGCGACCATGCCTTCAAGGGCCTGTCCTTCATCCATCCCGAGCGCTTCGAGGAGGACGGCTGGTCGCCGCCGGGCTTCGCCGCCTTCGTCTCCTCGATCATCGAATCCGGTGTCGACCCGAGCCGCATGGCCGGCATCCGCGCCCAGCTCAAGTCGATCGGGCTCGAACCCTATGACTGCCTCAGTCCCGGCCTGATGGACTATATCGCCACCTGGACCGCGAAGAAGTCGGGAGCCCTGGCGGC
>NZ_RZSC01001477.1:0-581 GCF_003998155.1 Mesorhizobium sp. M1E.F.Ca.ET.063.01.1.1 | reverse complement strand
GTCCTGCCGGACATCTCCCCCGCAAGGGGGGAGATTGGCAGCGTCGACCTTGCCGCCCATCTTGCAAAGTCCGAGATTAGCGAAAGCCTATGCGACATCCGATCTCCCCCCTTGCGGGGGAGATGGCCGGCAGGCCAGAGGGGGGTGCGAATGAACGCAAGCATCTGAGATTGACTTTGTCTCAAAACGCTACCCGGTCGCCGCCCTTCAGAGCCAGCATCTCGCGCGCTTCCGAAGGTGTGGCGACCTCCAGCGACAGCCCATCGAGAATGCCGCGGATACGGCGCACCTGGTCGGCATTCGATTTCGCCAACTGCCGCCCGTCATAGAGGCTGTCCTCGAGCCCGACGCGGACATTGCCGCCCATGGCGGCGGCGATCGAGATCAGCGGCATCTGCTGGCGGCCGGCGGCGAGCACCGAGAACTGATAGCTGTCGCCGAACAGTTTGTCGGCGATGCGCTTCATATGGACGAGATTGTCGGGATCGGCGCCGATGCCGCCCAGAATGCCGAGCACGAACTGGAGGAACAGCGGCCCCGACACCAGGCCACGATCACGCAAATGCGCCAGCGAATAGAGG
>NZ_RZSC01001476.1:0-583 GCF_003998155.1 Mesorhizobium sp. M1E.F.Ca.ET.063.01.1.1 | reverse complement strand
AAGCGCGACGACGCGCGGCGTCAGCGTGCCGCGCAGCAGGCCAAGCGCCGCGCAGATGACAAGCAGCGTCGCCGCGCCGAAGGCGCAGCGCCAGAACACCACGTCGATGGCGGGCTGGCCCGAAAGCACGACGAACCAGCCGATCGTGCCGAGTATCGCCATTGCCGCGGTCATTTCGACCGTGCCGCGCAGCGTATTGCTCATGAAAGACCCCAAAGATTTTCGAGGCTTCATGATCACAAGAGGTCGAGGTCATTTCCATGCTGCGAAAAAGATGATATCGCCTATTCGCCTAATTAAAAAAGGCAGAAATGGCTTTCATCGTGGAATGTGAAAATGCTCGACGATCTTGACCGGCGCCTTCTCGACATCCTCGTCCGAGATTCCAGGACGTCGCTGAAGGATCTCGCGCAGCAGGTCGGCATGTCGTCGCCGAGCGTTTCGGAGCGGTTGCGGCGGCTCGAGGAGCGCGGCGTCATCCGCGCCTTCACCATCGATGTCGATCCGGAAGCGCTCGGCTACCCGCTGCAGGCGATCGTGCGCATCCGGCCCCTCCCGGGCAAGCTGCACATCGTGCAGAAGC
>NZ_RZSC01001475.1:0-583 GCF_003998155.1 Mesorhizobium sp. M1E.F.Ca.ET.063.01.1.1 | reverse complement strand
TGCCCGCAAACCTTGGAAAACCAGTCATTTGCGCCTATATCTAGGACATCAAAACGGCGCGATTCGGGGCCATTTTTCCGCGCCGGACCAGCGACATCAATCAGACAGGTTTTCATGAGCGACCAGACCGAAAGCGCCAATGGCGCGGAAGCCGAGTACGGCGCCGATTCCATCAAGGTTTTGAAGGGGTTGGACGCCGTCCGCAAGCGGCCGGGCATGTATATCGGCGACACCGATGACGGCTCGGGCCTGCATCACATGGTCTATGAGGTGGTGGACAACGCCATCGACGAGGCTTTGGCCGGACACGCCGACCTCGTCTCGGTGACGCTCAACCCCGACGGTTCGGTGACCGTCATCGACAACGGCCGCGGGATTCCGACCGATATCCACCCCAGCGAGGGCGTTTCGGCCGCCGAAGTCATCATGACGCAGCTCCATGCCGGCGGCAAATTCGACCAGAATTCCTACAAGGTCTCGGGCGGCCTGCACGGCGTCGGCGTATCGGTTGTCAACGCACTCTCGGCATGGCTGAAGCTCAAGATCCGCCGCAACGGCGAGATCTTCGAGATGAGCTTCACCC
>NZ_RZSC01001474.1:0-586 GCF_003998155.1 Mesorhizobium sp. M1E.F.Ca.ET.063.01.1.1 | reverse complement strand
GGTGATGACCGACGACGGCGCCAAGCCGATGACCAGCGCCGAAATCTTTGCGGGCAAGAAGGTCGTGCTGTTCGGCGTTCCCGGCGCCTTCACGCCGACTTGCAGCAACAACCACCTGCCGGGCTATCTGGAGAACCACGACGCCATCCTGGCGCGTGGCGTCGACACCATCGCGGTCGTCTCGGTCAACGACGTCCATGTGATGGGCGCCTGGGCGCGCTTCACCGGCGGCGAAGGCAAGATCCTCTTTCTGGCCGACGGCAGCGGCGACTTCGCCAAGTCGGTCGGGCTAGACAACGATCTTTCCGCAAACGGCATGGGTCTGCGCTCGAAGCGCTTTTCGATGATCGTCGACGACAGCACGGTCAAGGCGATCAATGTCGAAGCCAAGCCGGGCGTCGACGAGAGCGGCGCGGCCAAGATCCTCGAGCAGCTCTGATGCCCGACATCGTCTGGCGCGCCGTCGCGATCGGCATCGGCGCCACGGTCTTCATGGATGTCTGGGCGATTTTCCTCAACAAGGCGTTCGGCCTGCCCCGGCCGAATTGGGGTCTGGTCGGCCGCTGGGTCCGGCGCCTGCCCGAGA
>NZ_RZSC01001473.1:0-592 GCF_003998155.1 Mesorhizobium sp. M1E.F.Ca.ET.063.01.1.1 | reverse complement strand
GACTTCAACACCGCGAGGCCTCATTCCTCGCTCGCCTACCAGACCCCGGCAGCCTATGCCAAGATCATCACCGCAACCGGCTCCGACGCTGTGCTGATGGAAGGCTCTGCGCCTCCGCCGGTTGCTCAAACCGCGCCACACGGCGTAACGGAAACGGCCAAGGCTCTAATCGCCACAGGATCAATATCAGTGGCAGGAATGGGCGAAGCTATCTAGCAGGCCGTTGAAAAAGCCGCTCGCCGTCGATTGGCTCCGAAGGGATTCGGAGGATGGCGCATGCGGGGCAACGACGATCGGACCGGCTCCCTTTTCAGCTATGTGGATCTGGAGGTGCGGGTTCGCCAGAACCATCCGTTGCGCACGATCCGCCATATGGTGAACGAGGCGCTTTTGGCGCTGGCGGACGATTGTGCGGCGCTTTACTCGCCGATCGGGCGACCGTCGATCCCGCCGGAGAAGTTGTTGCGGGCGATGCCTCTGCAGGCGTTCTATTCGATCCGTTCGGAACGGCTTCTGATGGAGCGGCTGGAATACGATCTCCTGTTCCGCTGGTTTGTCGGCATCGGCGTCGATATGCGGCGTGGGATCACTC
>NZ_RZSC01001472.1:0-593 GCF_003998155.1 Mesorhizobium sp. M1E.F.Ca.ET.063.01.1.1 | reverse complement strand
CCCTATCTTCTGCTGGCGCGCATGGGCAGCTACCGGACCGCCGATGCCGCGGGGCTGGCCTTGCTGCTCGGCCTCGTCTGCCTGATGCTGGTGGTCGCCGCCGACTGGCTGGGGCGGGAAGCAAAGGCATGACAACGGCGAACATTGGCATTGCGGCGCAGAAGGGACTGGCTGTCGCGCTGGATGGCGTCTCGTTCAGCTATGGCGAGGCATCCTTCCGCTTCGATGCCGAATTCGCCGCCGGCAGGATCACCGCCATCATGGGGCCGAGCGGGTCGGGCAAGTCGACGCTGCTCAATCTGATCGCCGGGTTCGAAGCGCCGAACGCGGGCAAGGTGCTGATCGGCGGGGCCGATGTCGGCAACACGCCGCCTTCGGCGCGGCCGGTATCGATGGTGTTCCAGGAAAACAATTTGTTTGCCCACCTTTCGGTCGAAAGCAATGTCGGGCTCGGTCGCTCGCCGTCGCTCAAGCTCACCTCCGCCGACCACCGCGCGGTCGCGGAAGCGCTGGCGCGCGTCGGCCTTGCCGGCAAGGAAAAGCGGCTGCCACGCGAACTTTCCGGCGGCGAGCGGCAGCGCGTCTCGCTGGCG
>NZ_RZSC01001471.1:0-594 GCF_003998155.1 Mesorhizobium sp. M1E.F.Ca.ET.063.01.1.1 | reverse complement strand
CTCGTGGCGGATGAACTCGCGGCCCTTATGCGCAAAGAGCTGGCGCTCGGCGACGACCGGCTGCCCGGTAAGCGCTACCCCGAACCAGACGAGGCCGACCGGCTTTTCCGCCGAACCACCGGTGGGGCCGGCGATGCCGGTGACGGCAAGCGACAGGCTCGCGCGCGAATGCGTGAGCGCGCCTGCCGCCATCTCGAGCACCGTCTCGCGCGAGACGGCGCCATGCGCGTCGAGCGTTGCGGCGGAGACGCCGAGCATCTCCATCTTTGCTTCGTTGGAATAGGTGACGAAGCCGCGGTCCACCACGGCGGAAGAACCGGCAATGTCGGTGAGTGCGGCAATGATCATGCCGCCGGTGCAGCTTTCGGCCGTCGCCAGCATGATGCCGCGCTGCTGGCAGGCCTGGAGCAGGGCGATGGCGAGTTCGGCGTTGCTCATTTGGGGACATCTCCCGGGAAAACCACGCTTGCGGTGGCGATCGCCGCTATGCCTTCGCCGCGGCCGACAAAGCCGAGCTTTTCGTTCGTCGTAGCCTTGATCGAAATGCGTTCGGCCGCAATGCCCAGCATCGCCGCCAGCGCCGCCGTCATCGCC
>NZ_RZSC01001470.1:0-595 GCF_003998155.1 Mesorhizobium sp. M1E.F.Ca.ET.063.01.1.1 | reverse complement strand
GCCGAGTAGAACTGCCGGCGCACCAGCACCGCCAGAAGCACCAGCGTCGAGAGCACAAAGACGACCGGGTCGACGAACCAGCCGAGATAGCCGATCGAGAAGAAAACGGCGCGCAGGCCGGAGTTGAAATGCTTGCCGGCGAGCACGTTCATGCGCGTCGCCCGCCATACCGCCGTTTCGCTGAGGGGGTTGCGCGAGGCCTCGCCATGCAGGATCGGCACCGCCCCGATGAGGATCGAGCAATAGTTGAAGAGCCGGTAGGCCCAGCCGAACTTGAAGAAGGCGAAGGCGAGGATCAGCACCAGTCCGAACACCTTGGTCTGGAAGGCTTCGTGTGACGAGGCCGCGCCGAACGGCAGCTCGGCCAGCACCTGGAGCACGCGGTCGGAAGCCCCGAGCAGGGCGAAGCAGCCGCCGAGCGCGATCAGCGAGCTCGAGGCGAAAAAGGCGGTGCCTTGCTGCAGGCCGTTCATGATGGCGGTGTCGACGATGCGCACCTCGCGCTCGGCCATGTTGCGCATCCAGGCCTCGCGCTGGGCGTTCATCGCCGTCGTCAGCGACACCCGGCTGACGAGCTTGCCGTCCGAGGCGAGCG
>NZ_RZSC01000146.1:0-10444 GCF_003998155.1 Mesorhizobium sp. M1E.F.Ca.ET.063.01.1.1 | reverse complement strand
ATCCCGCCCTGATGGGCGAGGCGATCATCGCAAATGCGCGCGTTCGCGACGAGGGGACCCGAAATCTGGTCGACGCGGCGCAGTCGGCCGGCGCCAGGCGCCTGATCGCGCAGAGCATTGCCTGGGTCTATGCGTCCGGACCCGAGCCGCACGCCGAAACCGATCCGCTCGACAGCGGCGCCGAAGGCGGCCGCGGCATCAGCGTCGGCGGCGTCATCGCGCTCGAACGGCGGGTTCTCGAAGCGCCCATGACCGGCATCGTGCTGCGCTATGGCCATCTTTACGGGCCGGGCACGGGAGCGGAGACCGCTGCCGATCCGGCCGTGCATGTCGATGCCGCAGCCTACGCTGCGCTGCTTTCCATCGAGCGCGGTTCGCAGGGCGCGTTCAACGTCGCGGAGCCGAACGGCCATATCACGACCGACAAGGCGGTCCACGAACTCGGCTGGCGCGCCGACTTCCGCTTGGCTGTGTGACGGAACCTTCGAACTCGCTGCGACAGGCGATGGGTTCACTACATCACTAATCGGCGCAGCGCCAAAATGGCGCCATAAGCGGTCGGCATTGCGGTTGTCACGCAATGCCGCCGCGCGTATCAGGCACGGCAGCTTTCCACCCTCCGCATACCGGCGAGCCTCTCCGTTGCCTGCCAGAAACGAACCGCAAGTCTACGCCCGCCGGCTTCGGGCGGTGCTGATCAATTCGATCCCCGTGCTCGAGGCGCGCGGCATCGTCATCGTGCTGATGGCGGGCCTCGTCGGCATGATCGCGGGCGCGCTGGTCACCGGCATGAGCGAGCTGGTGCAAAGCATGCACTGGCTGCTCTTCGACGTGCAGCCGGGCGGCCGGCTTTCGGCGATGTTTTCGCTGGCCAATCCGGTGCAGGCGATGTTTCCGCCGATGGGTGGCCTGCTGCTCGGCCTCTCGGTGATCTGGCTGAGAAGGCGGAAGTTCCGCACACCCGTCGACCCGATCGAGGCCAATGCGCTCTATGGCGGGCGCATGTCGCTCACCGATACCTTCATCATCGTCGGCCAGACCATGATCTCCAGCGGCTTCGGCGCTTCGGTCGGTTTGGAAGCCGGCTATACGCAGATCGGCTCCGGCATCGCCTCGCGGCTGGCGCGTGCCTTCCGGCTCCGCCGCAACGACGTGCGCATTCTGGTCGGCTGCGGCGCCGCCGGCGCCATCGCGGCCGCCTTCGACGCGCCGCTGACCGGCGCCTTTTACGGCTTCGAACTGGTCATCGGTATCTATTCGGTCGCCAATGTCGCGCCGGTGATGACGGCGGCGATCGCGGCCTCGCTGACGGCCGAAGTGTTCGGCGGCGTACCGTTCCCGCTGGAACTCGCGGGTTTGCCGACGCTGACCGCCGGCCAGTATGTGCCGTTCCTCCTGCTGGGACTCCTCGGCGGGGCGGCGTCCATCGCGATCATGCATCTGGTGAGCATCGTCGAGCGCATCTTCGTGCGGCTGGCGATCGACGCTTCGGTCAGGCCTTTCGTCGGCGGCATCGTTGTCGGGCTGCTCGGGCTGGTCACGCCGCAGGTGCTTTCCAGCGGGCATGGCGCATTGCATCGCGAGTTCGCCATGAACTACGCGCTTCCCGTGGTGGCGAGCGTTTTCGTGCTGAAGCTCGCCGCCTCGGCTATTTCGCTCGGCTCCGGTTTCCGCGGCGGCCTGTTCTTTGCTTCGCTGTTCCTGGGCGCACTGCTTGGCAAGGTCTTTGCCGGCGTTATGGCGCTCGCCGCGCCATCGACAGGCATCGATCCTGCAGTCGCCGCCGTCGTCGGCATGACCTCGCTCGCCGTCGGCGTCGTCGGCGGCCCGCTGACGATGACTTTCCTGGCGCTGGAGTCCACCCGCGACCTCACGCTTACCGGTGTGGTGCTGGCGGCTTCGATCATGTCGGCGATCCTGGTGCGCGAGACTTTCGGCTACTCCTTCTCGACCTGGCGCTTCCACCTGCGCGGCGAAACGATCCGCAGCGCCCACGATGTCGGCTGGATGCGCAGCCTCAATGTCGGCTCGATGATGCGCAAGGACGTCCGCACCATCGATGCCGCGACGACTCTGGCCGAATTCCGCAAGGAAATCCCGCTCGGTTCCGCCCAGCGCGTCATCGCCGTCGGAGAGGGCAAGCACTATGCCGGCGTCCTGCTCGTCCCCGAGTTGCACAGCGATCTCTCCGACGGCGCCACGCCGGTCAAGGCGCTGGCCCAGTTCAAGGATGCGGTGCTGGTGCCATCGATGAATGTGCAATCCGCCGCCGAGACCTTCCAGCGTGCAGGCGCTGAAGAGCTGGCTGTCGTCGAGGATTTCGACGACCGCATCGTTCTCGGCCTTTTGACTGAAAGCCATCTGATGCGGCGCTACGCCGAGGAGCTCGACAAGGCGCGGCGAGATCTCTCGGGTGAGGGGTAGTCGAACTTTTTCTCAAGCCAGCTCGGCGAGCGAGTGGGGAATTTTGCTGCGCTGGCGACGACGCCAGGCTTGTGGCAAAGAAGCGACGCAGACCTGATCGGCACTTCTCCCAGGAATCATCCCATGCAAGTCAAGCGCAACGGCGACATCTCGTTCTGGTATGCGGATCTGGGCGCGGTTCCCGCCCCGCGTCCGCCTTTGCCCGGCGACATCGAAGCCGACGTCGCGATCGTCGGCGCCGGTTATACCGGGCTCTGGACCGCCTATTATCTGAAGAAGGCGAAGCCTTCGCTCCGCATCGTGCTCCTCGAGCGCGAGTTCGCCGGCTTCGGCGCCTCGGGGCGCAATGGCGGCTGGCTGTCGGGCGGCTTCGGCTGGTCGCGCGAAAAATATCTCAAGACCTCGACCCGGCAAGGCGTGAGCGCCATGCAGAAGGCGATGGCGGGCTGCGTCGACGAAGTCATCCGGGTGGCGACGGCGGAAGGTATCGACGCCGATGTCCGCCGCGCCGACAATCTGACGGTCGCCACCAATCCGGCGCAGCTCGAGCGCGTGCGCGAGGAATGCGAGACGATCCGCTCCTGGGATGCCGACCCCAACCGCATCGAGCTGCTCGATGCCGCCGCGACACGCGCGCGCATCAACATCAAAAATGTCATGGGCGGCTTCGTCATCCACGGCCAGGCGCGTGTGCAGCCGGCCAAGCTGGTGCGCGGACTGGCGCAGGCGGTCGAACGGCTCGGCGTGCCGATCTACGAAAAGACCACAGTGACGTCCATCGCCAAGGGCAGCGTGACCACCGACCGAGGCACGGTGCGGGCCGAAACCGTCATCCGCGCGACCGAAGGGTTCACCGCCGGCATTCCGGGGGAAGAGCGGACCTGGCTGGCGCTCAACAGCGGGCAGATCGCCACCGAGCCGCTGTCGCTGGAGCTCTGGCGCGAGATCGGCTGGGAAGGGCATGAGCTGCTCGGCAACGCGGCGCATGCCTATTGCTATGCCCAGCGCACGCGCGAGGGGCGCATCACCATGGGCGGCCGCGGCGTGCCTTATCGCTACGGCTCGCGCACCGACGTCAACGGCCAGACGCAGCAGGCGACGATCGACCAGTTGCACACGATCCTGACGACGCTGTTGCCGCAGACGGCGGGTTGCCGCATCGACCACGCGTGGTGCGGCGTGCTCGGCGTGCCGCGCGACTGGTGCACGACGGTCGGCCTCGATCCCAAGACGCGTATCGGTTGGGCCGGCGGCTATGTCGGGCTCGGCGTCTCGAGCTCCAACCTGTCGGGGCGCACGCTTGCCGACCTGATCCTCGGCGACGAGACCGATCTTACACGGTTGCCTTGGGTCAACCGCAAGGTCCGGCCATGGGAGCCGGAACCGTTCCGCTGGCTCGGCGTCCACTCTATGTACCAGCTCTACCGCATCGCCGACGAACGCGAGGCCGCGGGGCTCGCGCATACTTCGAAGCTTGCCGCCTTGGCCGACAGCATCACTGGCCACTAGAGCGGTCCGGCGTTTCATAGAACCGCTGAACCTCTAACCATTTGTTTCTTAGCAATCCGGGCGGAAAACCGCTGCACACTTTTCCTGGAATTGCTCTGATCCATGGAGCCCAACTTGATCGACCTTTCGACTTTCCACGACCTCGCCAAGGCCGATATCGGCGCGTTTTCGCCCAAGCCGACATCTATCGAAGGCAGTCAGGTCGAGGCCGCGCGCTCGCTTTTCCAATCGCCGGACGGAACTGTCGATATCGGCATATGGGAGTGCACGCCCGGCCGCTTCAGCGCCGATCGCTCAGGCTCGTCGGAAATCTGCCACATCATCTCGGGCCGGGCCGCAGTCAGCCGCGCCGATGGCGAGATACGCGAGCTCGGTCCGGGCGACCTTCTCGTCCTGCCGCAAGGTTGGAAGGGCGAATGGCTGATCCGCGAGACGACGCGCAAGCTCTACATGATCCAGAGCGCCGGCTGATCGAAAGGCAGATCTTTCGAGCCGAAAGACGCGGATTAGTGATCGATCGGCCCCCTTGGTGAGACGAGCGCCGTGCCGGCAGTGGTCGGGCGTTCGATCATGCGGCGCACGCGCGGCGGGTTCTCGCCGCTGTGGAGCGCGCGGATGCGTTCGCCGACCACGGCATCGGCATAGGTGGCGCGCCTGTTGTGGCGGATGTACTCGACCCAGGTCGGCGTGTGGTAGTGCTCGATCCAGATGCCTGGATTTTCGAGATCGCGCGCGAGCGTCCAGTTGCGGGCGCCGTCGCGGCGGCGGATGCGGCCGCGCTCGGCCATGGTGGCGAGGAACTCCGGCACATCTTCCTCGCGGATGATGTACTCGATCATGATGGCGATCGGTCCGCTGCGCGGCTTCAGGTCGAGCGACAGCATCGGCTCCTTGAACCGGTTGAGGGGGTCGAGGTTGAGAACCGTCTGCTTCGGCAACGGCAGGAACAAGCCGATGGCGCCACCCGCCAGCATGGCGACGGCGGCCGCCATCAACGCAGTCTCGGCGCCATGGGCATCGGCGACGACGCCCCAAATCCAGCTCCCCAGCGCAATGCCACCGAAGGTCGCCGTCTGGTAGATCGACAGCACGCGGCCGACCACCCAGCGCGGCGTCGACATCTGCACCGTGACGTTGAAATGCGAAAGCGCGATCACCCAGCAGGCGCCGCCGATGAGCAGGCCCGCCGATGTCTGCCAGGCATTGTGGCTGACGGCGGCGTTGAAGGCGCAGAGCGCGAAGCCGGCGAAGGCGGCGCGCACCATCGTTTCTGAGGAGAGCAACTGCCTCAGCCGCACGCTGATCAGCGCGCCGCCGACCGCGCCGATGCCGAAGGCGCCGAGCATGATGCCATAGGTCAAGGCGTCGCCCTTGACGACGTCGCGCGCCACCAGAGGCAGGAGCGCCAGCACCGCGCCGGCGCTGAAGCCGAAAGCAAAACCCCGGACCAGCACCTTGGCGATGTTGGGCGACATGGCGACATAGCGCAGACCGGCGCTCATCGCGGCGCCGAGCGCCTCGCGCGGCAGCGTCGGCGCCGGCATTTCCGGCTTCCAGCGGAACAGCACGACAATCAGCCCGATATAGCTGATGGCGTTGGCGGCGAAGGCGGCGGCCGCACCCGCGGCGGCAACGATGACGCCGCCGATCGCCGGGCCGACGCTGCGTGTGATGTTGAAGCCCATCGAGTTGAGCGCGATCGCCGCCGGCACCTTGGCGCGCGGCACCATGTCGCCGACCGAGGCCTGCCATGACGGGCTGTTCAGCGCCGTGCCGCTGTCGATCAGGAAAGTGAAGGCAAGCAGTGTCCACGGCGTCATCCAGCCGAACCAGGTGAACACGGTGAGCAGCGCCGAGACGACCAGCATGAAGGTCTGCGCCACCAGCATGACCTTGCGGCGGTTGAAGCTGTCGGCGATGGCGCCGGCAATGAGCGCGAACAGCATGATCGGCAAGGTGGTCGAGGCCTGGACCAGCGCCACCTGGTAGGACGAGGTGGCGATCGTGGTCATCATCCAGGCGGCGCCTACGCCCTGGATCAGACCGCCGAAATTCGACACCAGGCTGGCCGACCAGACGGCGCGGAAGATGCTGTGCCGGAACGGCGCCAGCGCCGAGACGCGTTCGCTTTCCGGCTCGTCGTCGATCATGGTCGCTGTTCCGCCTTCATCTGCTGCCTCGCGCTTGCCGCGCGCCAGGGTCGCGCCGGCGACTCGCCAAAAGGATCGCGGCCCAACAACAGGAAGGCAAAGGCGAAAATGCGTCGGCGAAGGTTTAAGCCAAGCATCTTGCCGGTCTGGACCAACCCTTGCCTATTTCGCGCCCCTGGTCTCGGCGTGCAGCGCCTCGGTGAGGCTGCCTGCGGCCTCGCCGCCCAAATACAGTCTCAGCAGCATCTCCATGCCGACGAGGCGCAGTCTCGACGATTCTTCGCTCCCGGCCATGTCGATGAGGTCGTCCAGCTCCGATGCCGACCATTTCATGGCGTCGCGCAGGAAGCCGCCGCGCAGCAGCCCCTGCGTGCCGGCCGAAAAGGCGCCGGACATCTCGAAGCCATTCTTTGCCGCATAGATGTTTTCACGCGGCAGATAACCTTCGGCGACCTTCTTCAGCAGCCATTTGCCGGTCCTGTTGCGATATTTGTGCCGTCTCGGCAGATGCATCGCGAAATCGATCAGCCGGTTCTCCAGAAAGGGAACGCGCAGTTCGACCGAAGCGGCCATGCTGAGGCGGTCATGCCGGTGCAGCAGGTCCTGCAGATGAGAATAGAGATCGTAGAGGCAGCTTGCCAGGAAGGCGCGGTCGCCGTCCGGGCTGACGCCATCCAGCCGATCGAACAGCTTGGTTTGCAGGAAGTTCAGTTCCGGCGAGAGCGCGCGCAGCACGATGTTGCGGTCCCAGGGCGATCCCCGGCCGATCGAATTGCGGAACGGGGCGCGACGAAGCCGCGCGAATTTCCGGTCCCGGGCGGCCTTCGGACGAAACAGGCGTCGCAGCCATGACTGACGCCAAAGCCTGATGGTCGACGCCTGCCATTTATAGCCGCCGAACAGCTCGTCCGAACCTTCGCCGGTGAGCAGCACCTTGACGCCGTCGGCGCGGCACTGATCCGCGAGCGCCAGCAGGCCCGCCACGCTGGCGTGCCAGCCGTCGCTTTCGAGATGCCAGACCGCGCGCGGCCACAGCTCGAGGAAGCGATCCCTGTCGACAGCCACGCGACGTAGGTTGACGCCGACGTGGCGGCCGGTCCGCTCGGCGCTTTCGGCCTCGCTGCGGCCGAGCTTGGGATCGACGACATAGCCGTGCATCTCCGGCCTGTAGCGCTTGGCGAGTGCCGTGATCAGGCCGGAATCGATGCCGCCGCTGCAGGCTGTGGCGAGGCTGGCGTCTGCGATGCAATGCAACTTGACGCTTTGTTCGAGCAGCGCCTCAAGGCTCGCCATATGCTCGGCGTCGGACGTCCTGTCGTCGACGATGCGCGATGTCTCCAGGATGTCGAGCACATGCCAGAAATGCTGCTTCTCGATGCCGCCGTCGCTGATCTTCCAGAGACCGGCGGGAGGCAGGCGCTCGATGCCTTCGAAGACGCTGTAGCTGGAATCGCGGGTCTGCCAGGCAAGCCGCAAGGTGAGCTCGCGCGCGTCGACCCTGCGCGGGACGTCGTGGCAGGCGAGGATCGCCTTGTCCTCGGAGGCGAACAGCAGCCGGTCTGCGGTGTCGGCTACCGATATCGGCTTGATGCCAAGCCTGTCTCGGGCAAGCCACAACGCGCCGTCGCGCTGATCGAAATAGGCGAAGGCAAACATGCCGTCGAACAGTGGCACAGCTTTTTCGACGCCCCAGTGGTGCAGGGCCTGGAGCACCACCTCGGTGTCGGAGACCGTGCGGAACTCGAGGCCTTCGGCTTCCAGCGTCTTGCGCAGCGAACGGTAGTTGTAGACTTCGCCATTGTAGCAAAGGACGCCTTGCCCGTCGGATGTGAGCATGGGTTCTCGCGCGGCGGGCGAGGGGTCGATGATGGTGAGCCGGCGATGGCCGAGCGCCAGCCTGGCGCCGTTCCAGCTATCGTGATCGTCGGGACCTCGATGCGCCAGCGCCTGCATCATGCGGGCGATGTCGGAAAGATCGCCGGCGCCGATCGGATCGCGCTTTCGCCAGACGCCGGCTATCCCGCACATGGCCCGCCGGCCGCTTCTGCCTGATCCATGGCTTCCCGAAGTCTGTCCGAATTCCAAAGACGCCGCCGAAGTCGGCGCGGCTCACAATCTAGAGCAATTCCAGGAAAAGTGCGTAGCGGTTTTCCGTCCGAGACCGGCTGCAAGTGGAGTGGCCCAGCGCCCGCGACAGGCGTGCGTCAGAAGCCGTGCTCGATGCGTTCGAAGATGACGTTGGTGAAGGCTGAGATCTGGCTGCCGATGAACGGACCGGTCAGCGCCACCACTAGCATGATGGCGACGATCTTGGGCACGAAGGTGAGGGTGATTTCCTGGATCTGGGTCAGCGCCTGGATGAGCGCGATGCCGATGCCGACCGCCATCGCCACAAGCACGACCGGCGCGGATGCGGTAAGCACCGTCCACACCGCGTACTGGACGATATCGAGGGCGTCGGCCTCATTCATGGGCAGCCCCTTGCGAAACCGGCTAAAGCAGGTCGCGTGAAAAAGGATTCACGCGACCTGCTTCAGGCTTTTTGATTTCAAGCATGTCTTTGTCCCGAAACCGGACCCACTTTCGGGAGACCTGCTTAGGCGGCCGGCTTGATCGACACGCCCGCGCCGACGGGGATCTCGGTTCCGTCCTGCAGCACCGCGATCAGGCCGCTGCTGGCGAGCTTCACCGAAGCCACCGTTCCCGTGGTCTTGCCGTCGGCGGAGGTGATCGAACGGCCGATCAGCGCATCGGCCTGCGACAGCGCCGAGGACTGCATGATCTGATCGAGCTTGCTATTGGTCTGCACCGACTGCTCGACCTGCGAGAAGGTCGCGAGCTGCGCGACATACTGCGTCGAATCCATCGGTTTGGTCGGATCCTGGTTCTTCATCTCGGCAATCAAGAGCTTCAGGAACGACTGGTAGTCGACCGCCGTCTTCGAGGTCTGCTGACTTGCCTGGTTGGCGCCAACCGGGATCGTCGTCGTCATATCCACGGCCATCTTTATGCTCCCACAGCCAGCGCGCGCGGCGCTTCGGAAATGTCTTCATCGCCGTTGAGCGCCTGGCGCTCGAGCGGATAGAGCGCTCGTATCGCCTTCAGCGCCTCGTAGATGTGATCCTCGCCGACCATGCGGTCGATCTGCTTCAGCGCGTTGCAGATGTCCGGATTGTCGAAGGTTGCAATGAGCATCGGCAGCGAGCGGCGGAACATGTCGCGCGCCTCGGAGGCGCCCAACGGGTTCACCAGCATGATCTGCACGATGAAGTAGAGCTGCCTGAGCGGCGTCGAGGCCTGCTCGGCCTGGATGACATGGCTTTCGAGCAGGAACTGGACATCGTTCATCAGCTCGATGGTGACCTTGCGGTCGACGCGGATGACGGCGCCATTGATGTAGATCTTCTCGTTCGGCTTCAGCGAGATCTTCAGCGTGTTGGTCATTGGATGCCGTCTCGGATGATCTGGGAGACCTCGATCAGTCCTTCGAAATTGTTGGCGCGGCCTTGGCGAATGTCTTCCGTCTCGCGCAGCAGCCACAGGCCGATGGAGATCAGGTTGGCGCGCAGTTCCTTGGGCAGCGCATTGTCGCTGGAGCCAAGGTCCTCGACGAAGGTGGTCCAGATGCGGTTGGTGAAGTGCAGTGCCTCGACCGCTTCCATCGACTCCGGCCCGACGGCAGCCGCCGCGGCCAGCATATCGATCGATCGGGTGAGCAATTGCCGCTCCCGATCCTTGGCGTCGGCGACGGAGTCGGTCTGGATGTCGGCGTAGGAGAATTGATACATCGTCGGAGCTCTGCCGTTCCGGTTTATGTGTTCAGGTGAGATAGTTCAGCAGGCTGAGCTGCTGCAGGCGCGCGGTCAAGGCGAAGGACGTTTCGATATGCTGGGTCAGGTCGGCCACGCGGGTGGCGGCTTCGGCGGGATCGACGCCTTCGAGGTCGACGATATGCTTCTCGAAGAGATCGACCTGCGTCTTCATGCGGTCGCTGGCATCGGACACGCGCTTCTGGGCCAGGCCCACCTCGGACCGCACCTGGACGATGCCGCCGATGGCCTCGCCGACCAGTTCCTGCGCGCGGCTGGCGATCGTATTCTGGGCGGCTTCGCTGATGTTGCCGGTGACAAGAGTGCTGACCATGGCGGCCGCCATGGCGAGCTTGCGGATGCCCTGCTCGTTGGCGCTGACCGAAGTCTGGGTGGTTTCGTTCAGCGAAATGCGGCTGGTGATCTGGTCGTCGGTAGCGCTCGACCAGTTGGTTTGCCAGCCGGAGTCCAGGAATTGCGGCTCGACCTGGGTGGTGATGAAGTCGTCCATCTGGGCGGCGGTGATGTTGGCGGCTGCCGGGTCGTTCTGGG
>NZ_RZSC01001469.1:0-597 GCF_003998155.1 Mesorhizobium sp. M1E.F.Ca.ET.063.01.1.1 | reverse complement strand
GCCCTCGCGCGACCTCCGCCAGCCGGCGCTCGTCGTCCATCGCGACTATCATGCCGCCTGGCGCAACGCCGTTCGGGCGGGCCTTGCGACGCTGTTGGTCACGGCGTTCTGGCTGACGACCAAATGGTCTGAGGCAGCCGGCACCGTCATCCTCGTTGCCGTCGTCTCCAGCCTGTTCGCAGCACGTCCCGATCCGGTCCAGTCCGCCTGGGGCTTCTTCACGGGAACGCTGCTGGCACTGCCCTTCGCCTTCCTCGTCGGCCAGGTCGCCCTGCCGGCGCTGCCCGGCTTCGGCTGGTTCACGCTCTTTGTCGTGCCGATCCTGGTGCCGGCGGCGCTCGGCATGGCCAATCCGCGCCATGTCGGCGTCGCCACCGCCTTCGCCATCAACTTCCTCGCTTTCCTCAGCCCGCACCAGCTGATGACCTATGATCCCGGCCCGTTTTTTGCCGGATCGGCATCGATCCTGGTCGGCATCCTGATTGCCATCGGCGTCTTCATCGTCGTGCTGCCGGCAAATCCCTGGGTCACCGTCGAGCGCATCTCGCAGGCGATGCGAGAGGACCTGGCGCGCCTTTGCCTGCACGAGCGCATCCC
>NZ_RZSC01001468.1:0-598 GCF_003998155.1 Mesorhizobium sp. M1E.F.Ca.ET.063.01.1.1 | reverse complement strand
CCTTCGTGAACGGCGGCGCCGTCCTTCAGCCGCGTCTGGCCTTCGACGACGACCTTTTCACCGTTTTTCAGCCCTTGGCTGATGGCGCTGTTCTCGCCCTCCGTCAGCGCCACCTGTACCGGCCGCATCTCGACGGTGTTGTCCGGCTTGACGACATAGACGAACGGGCCCTTCTGACTGGGCTGCACCGCGACCGTCGGGACCGAGGTCATTTGCGGCATCGTGCCGGCCTCGAGCATCACATTCACATACTGACCGGGCCATAGCGATAGATCGCCATTCGGTATGCTCGCTCGCGTGGCGATGGTGCCGGAGGCGGTATCGACGCTGGAATCGACGAAGTCGAGCGTGCCCTTGCCGATCGGCTTGGGATCGCCGTCCTTGGTCAGCGTCACGTCTCCTTGCTGTGGGTTCGCCAGTTCCTTGTGCAACAGGGCAAGGTCGCTTTCCGGGAGAGTGAAATTCACCTGCAGCGGGTCCATCTGCGTGATGGTGACAAGTGGCGTCGTGCTGCTTGAGTTGCCGTTGCTGGTGGTGACGAGATCGCCGACGGAGACGTTGACCGCTCCCAGCCTGCCTGAGATGGGCGCGGTGATGG
>NZ_RZSC01001467.1:0-599 GCF_003998155.1 Mesorhizobium sp. M1E.F.Ca.ET.063.01.1.1 | reverse complement strand
TCGCAGCGCAGTGTCGTAAATCGGGCCGCGCCTATTTTTCGGCCATTCGTAGAGAAATTCCAGGGCGTCCTCGATGCATGCGATTTCCTGGATCAGGCTGTTTCCGCTCTTGACGAAAACAGGGCTGTCGAACATCCGGTCGTTCATAAGATCCTCCAAATCGAACGAACAATTGAGTGTCAGGAGGGCCGGGACCTACCGGCAGTGTCCCTGGCCCAGCGGCGATATGGGTTTGAGGACTTTTGTCGTCAAGAGTGCTCTGCAACCTCTATGAGCTTGCTGCATGGACCTCGCCCGAATAGGACCTCGCGAACCAGGCTCATCGCCAACGGGCGTGGCGACTTGGTTAGCAAGCGGATGCTAATATGGATCGCTTACCGTTGGCCCGCCGGGGTGGGTGTGTCGTTTGCGAGCCGACCTGCGACGTCAGGTAGGTCCGGCCTGCTCTGGACAAGGTTCATATTCGTCTCGCTGTCAGACACCGCATGTTGCTGGCAAAGCCAAGGCGCCCACCATGTTCGAAAGGTAAGCATGGCAGGCACCCCAAGATGACCGACGACGGAGTGGGTCGGATTTGTCGGCGGCCCCCGCAATCAATG
>NZ_RZSC01001466.1:0-600 GCF_003998155.1 Mesorhizobium sp. M1E.F.Ca.ET.063.01.1.1 | reverse complement strand
GCACGACCGGGCACCGGCAGCGCTGCAGCACATCGCTGGTCGTCTCGCCGAACAGCAACTCCTCGCCCGGACGGCGCGCCACGCCCATGACGATCAACGCCACCCCCCTGCCGGCCTGGCGGGCAATCGCATCGGCGGCGGCAGGCCTCGAGCGGATGGCGGTCTCGATCTCGACGCCGTAGCGGTCGGCAAGCGCGACAATGTCCTTCAGCACCGCCTCCCTGCGGCGATGCGAGACGGCGTCGCGCGGCTGGTCGCGGCCGACCCGCGCAACGTAGAGCATCTTGACCGGCGCGCCGGTGACAGCGGCGATTGCCAACGCCAGCTCGGCGCCACGGCGAGCGACCGACGTGCCGTTGACCGGCACCAGGATACGACCCGACTCGGGGCCAAGCCTCGGCATATGCCGCCCGGCGGCAACGGGTTTCAGCACCAGGCAGAGCGGGCCGTCGAAGGCGCCGGCAACCTCGTTCAGCCGGTGCGAGAAACCGCCCTTGGCGGTCACCGCGCGGCCGAGGCCGATGAGCAGCATGCCATAGCCCTTACGCGCTTCCTTGGCCACCGCCTCGGCCGAGAGCTGGACCTCGTGCCTGCGGCGGG
>NZ_RZSC01001465.1:0-605 GCF_003998155.1 Mesorhizobium sp. M1E.F.Ca.ET.063.01.1.1 | reverse complement strand
CGCCAGGCGTGAACATACGACCCATATTTGACCGAAAGTCTCGAGACCGACCAGCCTTGGGTGGCGCACGAGTCAGCCTCGAAAGCTTGTACGAGGAACATGACACAGTCATCATAGGCGGTGGCCAGGCGGGACTGGCCATGAGCTATCATTTGCGTCAGCGCGGTCGACAGCACATCGTTCTCGAACGGTTTACAGTGGCCGAGCGATGGCGGTCTGAACGTTGGGACTCGTTACGGTTCCAGCTACCAAACCGCTGGCTCGACTTGCCAGGGAAGCCATATGCAGGGACCGAGCCGGACGGGTTTGTTCATCATTCAGAGGTCTTGCGCTTTCTCGTAGACTACGCCGCTGAGATAGAAGCGCCAGTGCGCACCGGCGTTGAAGTAACTGGCCTCTCCCGCGATGACCGCGGCGCAGCCTATCATCTCGAAACCGCAAACGGCCCGATCAGGGCGCGCCATGTTGTTATTGCGACCGGTCCGTTTCAACGTCCGATCGTTCCAGGCTACAGCCACGCAGTACCGGCCTCGATCTGTCAGATCGATGCGACCTGCTACCGAAACCCTCAACAGCTGCCGCCGGGGGCTGTCCTTGTCGTAGGC
>NZ_RZSC01001464.1:0-606 GCF_003998155.1 Mesorhizobium sp. M1E.F.Ca.ET.063.01.1.1 | reverse complement strand
TTCCAAGACCGAGAACCACGGCATCGTACGCGGCCAGGTCAATGTCATCTGCAGTCGCCGCGCGACCGATTGCAGTGACCGAGGTGACCCCATCCCGGATGGTTTCGACCAGCGAAAGGCGACGCTCCGGATCGGCGTCTGCGACAAGCACCCGGCGCTGGACACGAAGCTTTCTCGAATGAATATCCTGAAACACCTTCATCAGTTCGTCGGACGACACGGGCTTGGTGGAAATGCTCGATGCGCCCTTGGTGGCCAGGCCTTCGATGTCGTCCGCGCCAGAGATCACATGGATAGGAATGCCGGTGGTCTTCGGATCATGGCGCAGCAGGTCAAAGAGCACCCATCCATCGATGTCCGCCAGCCCGAGATCCAGCGTGATCGCGTCCGGAACCAGCTTGCGGGCCAAGGCCAAGGTTCCGGACCCGGCAGTCGACAGGACACCTTTCAGCCCGGCCGATCGTGCCAGGCCCAGCAGCAGGCCGCCGAAGGTCGGATCATCCTCAACGATCAAAACCACCCTGTCTTCCGCCGAAATGGCGTCGCGGTCGTCCATCAATTCCGCAGACGGCAGACCGGTGGGCGCTGCGGTCGTGGCAATCGCTT
>NZ_RZSC01001463.1:0-608 GCF_003998155.1 Mesorhizobium sp. M1E.F.Ca.ET.063.01.1.1 | reverse complement strand
GGATTGGTGTGATCGCCTTTGACGAGGTTCAACTGATAGTAGCGGCCGTTGGCGAGCCAGCGGGCGATGACCGACGTGGTGAGCCACGAGCGCCAGCGGCGCTGGATCGTCATGCGCATATAAACCTGCGTGACGACAAGGCTTGCGCTGCCGGCCACCAGCGGCAGGAAGATGGCGATCAGGAAGTAAACGGTGCCGGCATTGCGTTGCTCGAGGGCGTCGAAGATCGAGCGGTTCCAGACATTGATCCCGTACTGGAAGCCGATATTGACGACGATCAGCATCAACACGCCGATCGTGAACGGCCATGCGCGCCGGTCGCCGCTGCGTCCCCAGTAGCCGCGCGCGCTGATCCAGAAACGCCGCAGCAGATATTTCTTGCGCGCCTGCTCGGCCTCCTCATGCGTCAGCTCGGGATCAGGCTCGACGGATTCCGGCGGCGGCGGCGCGGGTTCGCCGACGGCCTCCGGCGTGGCTTCGGCAGGCGGTCCCTTCGCGTCGCTTGATTTCTCTGGACTCGGCTTTTCCGGAGGGCTCGACTTTTTCGGGCGCGGCTTTTCTTCGCGCGTTTTCTCTTCGCGCGACTTCTCCTGGCGCGACGTCCCCAC
>NZ_RZSC01001462.1:0-609 GCF_003998155.1 Mesorhizobium sp. M1E.F.Ca.ET.063.01.1.1 | reverse complement strand
CGTCTCGACAGGAGAGGATGGTCTTCCGAAGCTCAGGGCAATCGTGACCGAAGCGAAATACGTCGACCAATCCGGCTTGGCGGAGGCGAGCCGCAAGTCCCGCAGCCAGCTGCGACAGACTGTTGCCCGTATCGATGACGCTTTGTTTGGCGATCCCGGGCGCCTCGATCGCGACCTCTGGCTTTCCCGCATCTCCGATTTGTTGCTGGACGGTACGGCGGCTCTGGGCCAGGCAAACATTCTTGAACGGGTTCGCGACGGCATTCGCCGCGGTGCCGTTCCGATCGATTTGCGCGGTTACTCGCACATTTTCGTTTCCGGCCCGGCGACTGACGGCAGTTCGCCAGGAGAGCAGGATGAGTTGCCGGAAATCCAGATGGGGCTCCAGGAAACATTCACGCGCGAGGGGCTTCGCAAACTGATCAAGGCTTACGACGCGAAACAGGGTCTAACCGAACTTCGGGCCCGGCTTGGCGAAAAGCACACGTGGAACTCGGTCAGTTATCGTCATCCGGCGCCGCGGGTCGATTGGACCAAGGCCATCACAGAAGAGCATTTGATTGCTGGAAGCGAAAAGCCCATTAGCCACGACTATGATCAGGATGACGA
>NZ_RZSC01001461.1:0-610 GCF_003998155.1 Mesorhizobium sp. M1E.F.Ca.ET.063.01.1.1 | reverse complement strand
CTTCCAGACCGTGCCGTTCCAAGGCTCCTCAGGCAGAAGGTCGAAGGCTTGGTGGAGGAATTCGCGATCCTCGCTGGAAAATTCCGCCGGCTCTTGCGGACCGTCGGCGAGGATGCGCCACCAAGCGACCGCGTCGGACAAGCGGTCGATGTTGCCACGCACCGCCAGCCAGAAGCGCTCCGCGTCGTCGCCGGAAATGCCGAGCACCATCAGCCGGTCCCGCGCCTCGTCGAACGGCATGTGATGCATGAGGGCCCGGTTGAGCACGAAGAGCTCGTCGGGGTCGAACTTGGCGGCGGATTTGGACGTCGCGGCCGGGTCGAAATGGCCGGCGAGCTCGTTGAGGTCGTGCGTGGCCGTGACGTTTTCCGACGTGCCGACGAGCACGGCGAGCGAGGCGACCGCCATCGGCTCGATGCCGTCCTCGCGCAGGCTTTCGATCGACAGCGCGCCGGTGCGCTTCGACAGCCCCTCGCCCGAAACGGTGGTCAGGAGATTGTGATGGCCGAAGACCGGCGACTCGGCGCCGAGGGCCTGGAACAAGGCAATCTGCACACCGGTGTTGGTCACATGGTCGTCGCCGCGGATCACGTGAGTGACGCCCATCTCG
>NZ_RZSC01001460.1:0-612 GCF_003998155.1 Mesorhizobium sp. M1E.F.Ca.ET.063.01.1.1 | reverse complement strand
GTCGAACAATGCCGCCGTCGCCGACATTCCCGGCGACGACAAAGCCGGCGGCGGCGAGATCGGCCGTGGGCAATGGCTGCAGGCGCTGGCCTGCGGAGTGACGCCGACCGTGCACATGAACCCGGTGCTGCTCAAGCCGCAAAGCGATATCGGCTCGCAAGTGGTGGTGCAGGGCAAGGTGTTCGGCGAGGCACGGGCGCGCGACTATCAGGCGATGAAGGCCCGGCTGATGGATGCGGTGCTGGAGTCCTGGGCGAAGGTCGGCGAGGGCGCCGACCTGGTCATCGTCGAAGGCGCCGGCTCGCCCGCCGAGATCAATCTCAGGAGCCGAGACATGGCCAATATGGGCTTCGCGACGCGCGCCAATGTGCCGGTGATCTTGGTCGGCGACATCGACCGCGGCGGCGTCATCGCCTCGGTCGCCGGCACGCATCTGATCCTGCCGGAGGCAGACCGGCGCATGATCGCCGGCTATCTCATCAACAAGTTCCGCGGCGACGTTTCGCTGTTCGACGACGGCATAAGCGCGATCGAGAAATTCACCGGCTGGCCGTGCTTCGGCGTGGTTCCCTGGCTGAAGGCTGCTGCGCGCCTGCCGTCGGAAGATTCGGT
>NZ_RZSC01000145.1:0-10492 GCF_003998155.1 Mesorhizobium sp. M1E.F.Ca.ET.063.01.1.1 | reverse complement strand
TTTCGGAGCGCTCCAGCGCCCGCATATAGGCGTCCTGGTTGAGCGAGCGGGCATAGATCGTGCGCTTGCGTGTCGCGATCTGGGCGGCCGAGACCTTGCCCTTGCGCTCCATGGTCGGCAGCGTCAGCTGGTCGTCGGCGGCGATCGCCATGCGCACGGCGCCGTCGACGTCGGACTGGCCGATGTCGACGCCCTTCTGCAGGATGCCGTAGAGCGTATCCAGCGCGCGGCGCGCCTGCTCGGCGGCGGAAGCCGAGCCCTTGATCGCAAGTTGGTTGCCGCGCGAGCGGATGTCGACACCGAGCTTCTGCTCGAGCCGGGCCAGGTTCTCGTCGAACTGGCCGTAGAGGGCGCTGGCAAGCTTGTTGTTGTCGAAGGTCAGTACGATGTGCGCCATGTCGGAGGCCCCGGATGCCTGGTTCTGGGGCGGGTTCTTCAGTTCAGCAGCGCTCAACCGTCTCTCCTCATCTGCCGAGGCTTGTGGCTATGCATGCCGTTGTCCCAAAACCGCGAGCACTTTTGGGCGACATGCATCAGGCCAACTCGGCGAACAGGCTGTTTTGACCTGTCTTCGTGATTCGCACGTCAATAATGTCACCGATTCCGCCGGCCTTGTCGTCAACAATAACAGGCTGCAGCCATGGCGAGCGGCCGACTTTCTGACCGGGCCGACGACCCGGCTTCTCGATTAGCGTGCCGACGGTGCGGCCGACCAGGCCGGCGATGAAACTCTGCTGCTGCTCGTTGATCAACGACTGCAGGCGCTGCAGCCGCTCATCCTTCACCGCTTCGGGCACATGATCGTCCATCTCGGCGCCCGGCGTGCCGGGACGCGGCGAATATTTGAACGTGAAGGCCGAAGCGTAATTCACCTCTCGCACCAGCTCGAGCGTCGCCTCGAAATCCTCGTCCGTCTCGCCGGGGAAGCCGACGATGAAGTCGCCCGACATGGCGATATCGCCGCGCGCCGCGCGGATGCGCTCGATGAGTGCCAGATAGTCGCGTGCCGTATGCCTGCGATTCATCGCCTTGAGTATCCGGTCGGAACCAGACTGCACCGGTAAATGCAGATAGGGCATCAGGGCGGGCAGGTCACGGTGCGCGGCGATCAATTCGTCATCCATGTCGCGCGGATGGCTGGTGGTGTAGCGCAGCCGCGCCAGGCCGGGGATTTCCGCCAGGCGGAAGAGCAGCCGGCCAAGACCCCATTCCTCGCCGTCTTCGCCCTCGCCGTGCCAGGCGTTGACGTTCTGGCCGAGCAGCGTCACCTCGCGTACGCCGGCCTCGGCCAGGCGCCTTGCCTCGGCGACGATCTGCGCCACCGGCCGCGAGACTTCCGAGCCACGCGTATAGGGCACGACGCAGAAGGTGCAGAACTTGTCGCAGCCTTCCTGCACGGTGAGGAAGGCGGTGACGCCGCGCTTTGCCACTTCGGCGCGCCTCGGCTGCGGCAGATGCTCGAACTTGTCCTCGACCGCGTAGTCGGTCTCGACGATCTTTCCGCCGCCGCGGACCCTTGCCAGAACGTCGGGCAGCCGGTGATAGGTTTGCGGGCCGATGACGAGGTCGACCGCGGGCGCGCGGCGGATGATCTCGGCGCCTTCGGCCTGCGCCACGCAGCCGGCGACGCCGATCAGCAATTCGCGGCCGGCCTCGGCGCGCTCGGCCTTCATGTCGCGGATGCGGCCAAGCTCGGAATAGACCTTTTCGGCCGCCTTCTCGCGAATATGGCAGGTGTTGAGCAGCACCAGATCGGCATCCTCGACGGCGTCGGTCGCGACATAGCCGTCGGCGGCCAGCGCATCGGTCATGCGCTGGGAATCGTAGACATTCATCTGGCAGCCATAAGTCTTGACGAAGACCTTCTTCGCCGCCCTGACAGGCGCCGGCTCGCGTTCAGGCGCCGTGCCGATGTCGTGACTTTCGATCGTGTTCAATTCCATCGGCCGGCTTCTAACGCCTTTCCGTGACAAAAAACAGACGATTCTGGTGGGTTATGGCGCCGCGCGTTCGGTTTTTGGGTCAGCCGCTAGCGGCTGGGACGTGGGTCGGCGAGCGCGGCCTGCATCATCTCGCGCACCTTCGCTTCCATCAATCTTGCCGTTTCCTTGCGGCTCGAGCCTTTGGCGAACGGCACCGGTTCGCCAAGATGCACCTCGGCATCGACAGCGCCTTCGGCAAGCAGGACCTTCAGATGCGGCATCAGGTCCTGATCGCCGATCCAGGAGGCCATCGGTCGGTGGCGGCGGCCCATCGGCACCCCATGCACCCGGGTATAGGCGATCGCCACCGGCTGGATGAACACATGGTCCGCGGCCCCTTCCGAGATCGCCATCGAGGCAGCGCCGAACAAGGTGCTCTTGAACGGCAGCACCAGATTGCCGTCGCCGGTCGAGCCCTCGGCAAACAGCACCATGGCGTCGCCCTTGGCCATGCGCCTGGCGATCTCGCTCGCCTGGTCGCCGGAGCTGCGCTTGCGTTCGCGCTCGATGAAGACGGTGCGCTGCAGCTTGGACAGCATGCCGATCATCGGCCAGCCTTTCATGTCCGCCCTGGCGATGAACTTCACATCGACAAACGAGCCGAGCACCATGATGTCGGTCCAGGAGATGTGATTGGCCGCGATGAGCAAGGGGCGCTCCTTCGACAGCGCGCCCTTCACGTGCACGCGCATGCCGAGCGCCTTGAGGATCATGCCGTGCCAGATCTTCAGGACGACCGTTTCCGGCCAGAGCCCGGTCTTCATCGACAGGAGCTGCAGCGGCACCATCACCAGCGTGCCGGCGGCGACGAGGCCGAACGCCATGAAAATCCGCAATTTCCTGATCATTTCGCTCCGGCCCTATCGCGCCGCTTGGCTAGCGAAGATCGCGGCGCATGACAAGCGCGCCGGTTGGGCCGTGCTCGGTCGACCGGTAGTAGTTCGGACGCTGGCCGACCTGGCGGAAGCCGAGCCTGCGGTAGAGCGCGATCGCCGGCGCATTGGTCTCGTCGACCTCGAGGAAGAGCGCCTCGGCGCGCTGCGCGTGCAGTTCGCGCAGTACCGCGTCCATCAATTGCCAGCCGAGCCCCTGGCGGCGATGCGCGCGGGCGACGGCGACCGTCAGGATCTCGCCCTCGCCCGCCGCGAGCCGCGCCAGCACGAACCCGACTGGAGGTTTTGCCCCCTGTCCGGTCTCGCGCGCTGCGAAACCGAACACGGTGTCCTGTTCGAGGAGCGCCGCGAATTCGCCATCGGTCCAGGGGCGGACGAAATCCTCGCGATGCAGCACCGAGACGGCGGCGCTGTCGGCGACCGTCAGCGGCTCCAGCGCATAGTCCCTGCGGCGCGGCTGAAAGAAAGGGATGCGCATCAGGACTGTTTTCCCCGTGGATTCCGTTTTTGGGGATCATGGTGCTGTCTTGGCAATATGAACCCGGCCTGCGGCTTGGCGTCGGCGCCGCGCAGATAGAGCGGCTTCGGCTTTTCGCCTGGCCCCTTGGCGGCGGCCAGCCGGGCATAGGTCGCGATCTCGGCCGTGGCGGCGACGGGCCCGATGTCGAAGGTACCCTCGGCGGCCGCAGCGATCTGCGGCGCGGCGGTGCCGGCGAGGACCGCGGTCGCGTCGACCGCCATTGCGGTCGCTTCGGAAAGCGTGGCCACCGCAGGACCGTAAGTCAAGACTAACGCTTTGTCGAAAAGAGCCGCATGGAGCTCCTCTCGGCCGGCATCGAGCGCGGCAAGCACGGCGCGGCCAGGAAAGGTATTTGCGGCCTCCGCCGCCAGCGCTTCCAGGGTCGTCACGCCGATGGCCGGGATCTTCAGGGCCAGCGCCAGGCCGCGCGCGGTCGAGACGCCGACGCGCAGGCCGGTGAAGGAACCGGGCCCGATCGAGACGGCGACGGCATCCAGGTCTTGATAGCCGATCCCACCGGCTTTCAAGGCGGCCTCGATGGCGGCCATCAAATGCTCGGCGTGCCCCTTGCCGAGGTCGAGCACATGGCGGCCAAGCTCGATACCCGCGCCCGCATCATAGACGCAGGCGGCGCAGAGATTGGCGGCGCAGTCGATGGCGAGCAGCTTCATGTTGGCAGCTTCATATGGCCGGTTAACGAACGCTTTCCCTCTGCCCGGCATGGCCCGCCGCCGCAAGGGCCAGGCCGCATAAATGTTAAGCGGCTTTGCTTCCAACCAATACAGAGGCGAAGCCGGCCATCAGGCCGCGGTCGCGATGCGCAGCATGTGGTTGTCCCAGACATAGTCAGGCTCGGAGCGCGCGGCACCAGCACCGCCAACGATCTCGCCGGCGCCCGTCGTCGCCATGAAGCTGGCACCGTCGGGGGCCAGGCCGCAAACCTCGACAAGCGATTTGGTCGCGACAATCCGCCCGCTGGCGGCGTCGATGACGGCGAGCGAATTGCCCTCCGGCGAGGTGACGGCGAGCGTGCCGGCGGCGGGATTGGCGGCGACCGAACCGATATAGTTGCGGAAGCCGGAGAGCACGTCCTGCGGCATCTCCAGCAGCTCGAGTTCCTTGCCGCGTGCGGCGCGCCCGACCAGCGCGGGGCGATCGGTCGCCGGTCCGCGATACTGGCAGCCGAACCAGACGGTGCCCGCCTGGTCGCGGTCCATGTGGCGGATCGAGAGCTGGTGCAGCGCCGGCGGGAGCTCATGCTTTTCGATCAGGTCGCCTGTGATGCGGTCGACCAGCGTGTAAGACGGCTTCATCGTTGCGATGTTTAGCTCTGCGCGGCCGAAATCCGGATGCGTTTCGATGCCGCCATTGGCAATGGCGAGCGTTCGGCCGTCGCCGAGCAGCAGCAATTCGTGCGGCCCCATGCCGTAGGTCGGGAATTCGCCGACGCGGCTGAACTTCGCCTTCGCGTCATAAACGCCGACGACACCGGCGGCGTTGTCAAAGTCGTTTTCGGTGGCATAGAGCAGCACGCCGTCGGGCGAGAACACGCCGTGGCCGAAGAAATGCCGGCCGGCGATGCTGGCGATGGTCAAGGGGGGCTCGCGGCCGGCATGGTCGAAGACGACCGCGAAGGTGCCGGGCTGGCGCGCAAAGACGACCGAGCGTTTCGATACCGGATCGAAAGTGACGTCGTGGCCACGGTCGGGCAGATCGACGGTGTGCAGGATCTTGCCGGCCTCGGAGAGCACGGCGGCGCCGAAGCTGCCGTCGCGCTTGACGAAGGCCGTTGCAAAGACGGCGTCAGCAGCAAGCGTTTCCGCCCAGGCGCGCGGCGCCATGGCGGCGGCGAACCCTGCTCCGGCAGCGCGCAGGAAATCGCGGCGATCGATGAGCGAGGTCCTCAAAGCATCAATCCCCGTCCAGTGACGAAAAGCCGGCGGTCAGGCCGAACTCGGCGGTCATCCTGGTGCCGATCAACGTCGAAAGACTGGAAGTGATCAGCGCGAAGTGCTCGAGCTTGCCGCGCAGCGCCGGATCGGCGAGCGCCTTGTCGATCAGTCCGTTGACGGACTTCGCCGTCGCTACGCCGTTGGCGAGCTGGATGTGGATGGATTCGGCCATCCACCGTGCATCGGCGGGCAGCGCGTCGCCGAGTCTCGAGGCCTGGAACAACCGGTCGATGCCGGACAGATTTCCGGCCAGCGAAGTCGCCGTGTTCTGCGAGCGCCAGTAGATCGCCTGCTTCGGCTTGTCGGCGTCCGGCTTCGCGCCGAGGAAGCCTTTGAGGCGCACGTCGCGGATCATGTCCAGCTCGTTGATGAAGACGCCGACCAGTTCCGTCACCGCTTCCGTGCCGTCGCGATAGAGCGGGTTCTTCGGCCCCGGATTGGCCCAGAGCGAAGCAAAACCGTCCGGCTTGTTCCAGGCGTCGCGAACCTCTCCGGCGATCGTTTCGATGTTGCCGGCAACCGCCGCCCCGTAGGCGCAGCGATAGGGATCATCTTTCTTGGCAAGCGTCTCGGCGCCATCGCCGAAAAGCACATATTCGAGCGCGCCGAGCCCCTGCATGGCGACGCTCTTTCCCGCCAGTTGCGCCGGATCGGTGGCGGAAGGATCCTTGGCGGCGAGCGTCGCCTGCACCTGTCTCAAACCGATGCTCTTACGGTCCGGCCAATAGAGCATGCGCTCCAGCCTGTTGTTCTCCTTGACCGGCCCGAAGGCGATGATCTCGGCCACCGACCAGGCCTCGACCGTGGCGGAAAAATCCGAGCGCGCCGCTTCGAGATTTTGCCCGGAAGGTGCCGCGCAAAGCTGGTGCATCGTCTTGGTCAGGCTCGTCGCACGGTCATCGAGGCTGGCATAGGCCGGGCGGACAAAGCCGTCGATCGCCCTCCCGATGACATCGGAGGCTTTGACCGCCGCCGAGGCCGGCGCGGCCAGCAACAGGGGAAGAGCAAGCGCGGCGGCCAGCCGTTTCAACATCAGAGCGACTCCAGGAATTTGATCAGCGCATCGCGGTCGGCCGCCGCGGCGGCGGCAAAGCGGTCGCGCGCCTTTTTGCCCTCGCCGCCGTGCCAGAGGATCGCCTCCTCGAGCGTGCGGGCGCGCCCATCATGCAGATAGAACGTATTGCCGTTGACCGTCGCGGTCAGGCCGATGCCCCAAAGCGGCGGCGTGCGCCATTCGCTGCCGCTCGCTTCCCCCACCCGCTGCCCGTCGGCCAGACCCTCACCCATGTCGTGCAGTAGGAAGTCGGAATAAGGCCAGATCAGCTGGAAGGCCTGCGCCTTGTTGGGCGTGCCGCGCAGGGTGACGAATTTCGGCGTGTGGCAGGAAATGCAGCCCATTTCGTAGAACTGCTTCTTGCCGGCAAGAACTTGCCGTGTGCCGATATCGCGGCGCGCCGGCACGGCCAGGTTCTGCGAATAGAAGGCGACGAGGTCCATGACCGGCGGCGGCGCCTCCGCAGCACCCAGGCGCTCCTGCACGCCGTTCGGCATGGCGAGGCAATGCTTCTGTGTTGCGGTGCAGTCGCCCCAGGGCTTCGGTACCTCCGGCGTCGAGATGCCGATGTCGCCGGCAAAGGCGTCGGCGGCCTGCTCGCGGATCGATGCGGCCTGCGCCTTCCAGCCGAAGCGGCCAAGTGCCGGTTCGCCGCCTGGCGCGTCACTCACGATGTTCGGCCTGCCGGAGATGCCGTCGCCGTCGCGGTCGTCCGGATCGGCATGGGCAAGGATATCGGCCGGATCGATCTGCTCGATCAGGCCGAGGCCGATCATCGGTGGTGTCAGGCGCGGCGAGAGCGTGGTGCCTGGATCGAGCGGGCCATAGGCCAGGTCTTCGATCGAATAGCTCGGTTTGCGCAGCGAAACGACCGTGCCGTCGGCAAGCGTAACTTTCTGTTCCTGATATTCGACGCGCATGCGGCCCTCGCCCTTGAGGCCGGGAACCGCGAGATCCTGCAGTTGCGAGCCGTAAACCGTATCGGGGAAGTTCAGCGCCCTATGGTCGGCAAGCGCTGCCTTCTCCTCCGCGTTGCTTGCGTCGCGCGCCAGCCGCAGGAACATCGAGGTGGAACCAACGCTGCCCTCGGGCGGACGGCCGCGGCCATCCTTCAGATGGCAGTTCTGGCAGGCGCGTTCGTTGAACAGCGGGCCGAGCCCGTCAGAGGCCTGCGTCGACGAAGGCGACGATACCCAGTTCTTGCGGAAAAGCGCGTTACCGAGCTTGAAGGTCGCCTCTTCCTCGAAGGTGATGTTGGCGGAGGATTGCGAGAAGGCGTCCCGGTTGACGTCCTTGCGCGACGTACCTGCGCCGCCCTGCATCAGCTCGAACTGCTCGGGCTTGGAAAAATCAGTGGCCGGTCGGGTGACGGCCAGAACCCGCGCCCGATCCTTCGGCGTCAGGTCGGTTCGGCTGGAGGCAATGCCCGCTGGTTGCGGCTCGCCAGCCATGGCCGAGGCGGACAGCGCGATCGCAAGCAAAAGCAAGGCCCCGCGACAATTGCTGTATCGCGGATTTCTCGGGAGCGGCAGGCCATCGATTCCGGCCCGCAGCGCGCGGCGCAAAAGCTTTACGGGGCGCCGCATTCCCGCATGTCCTTACTCCGCCTCGTTGGCCGGGTCGGCGTTGAGCTGGCCGTATTTTTCCTCGCCGATCGAGGCGAGCAGATCGAGCTGCGTCTCCAGGAAGTCGATGTGGCTTTCCTCGTCGGCAAGCAGGTCCTCGAACAGTTTCATCGACACGTAGTCACCCTCATCCTGACAGATCTCGCGCGAGCGCTTGTAGGAGGTGCGCGCGTCATATTCGCCGGCGAGATCGGATTCGAGCACTTCCTTCACGTTCTGGCCGATGCGCAGCGGCGCTACGGACTGCAGGTTCGGATGGCCTTCGAGGAAGATGATGCGGGCCACCAGCCGGTCGGCATGATGCATTTCCTCGATCGATTCCGCCCGCTCCTTCTTTGCCAGCCTGGTGTATCCCCAATCCTCGAGCAGACGATAGTGGACCCAGTACTGGTTGACGGCCCCGAGCTCCAGAAACAGGGCTTCGTTAAGCCGCTCGATGATCTGCGGTTCGCCTTTCATGGAATCTGCTCCCGTATTGGACGCGCAAGCCTCTCACGCGGTCCAGGTGTGAAACGATGTCCACGCCGCTCCCCTCTGAACGGGCGTGGTAGTTCTCGGTGACCCGAATGATCGTTTCCACCACATTTGGGAAGCAGCCGCAACAGCGGCCGCGCTTGCCCATGGCATGATAGACCTTCGCCGGCACAATAAGCTGCCAGGGATCTTCATCCAGCAGACCGACAATCATCTGCTCGATCTCCTTTTCGGTGATGATGTTGCAGTGGCAGATCAGCATTTACTTGCTCTGGCTGGCGGCGCCGCTCCGGCGCCGCTTGGCTGTTACTCGCCCGACGTTACTTGAAGACTTTATCGGGCGCATCAAGGCTGTCGGAACCCTCGAAGGCGATGGCGTTGAGCTTGAGCGAGCCGACGGCGCGCTCGATCGACTTGGTCTGGTCGATCAACGCATCGATCGCCGCCTGCACCGTGGCGTTGCCTTGCGCGTTGCCCTCGGCGATCTGCTGGTCATAGGCCTCGCCGGCCAGCGCTCGCGCCTTGATCGCTTCCATCTTGGCGACCGTGACGTCGAGCTTGTCCGACAGTTCCTTGTCGATCGCCGGATCGGCGGCCTTGACCATGTCCGATACCGACGGGCCGGAAACCACGGTGCCGTCGAGACGCGTATAGCTGGCGTGATACGCGGCGCGGATGCCGATCGCATCATTGAGATGCGAGTTGTAGGTGTTGTCGGAGAAGCAGTCGTGCTCCTCCTCCGGATCGTGCAGCAAGAGGCCGAGCTTCATGCGTTCGCCGGCCAGCTCGCCATAGGACAGCGAGCCCATGCCGGTGAAGATCGTGGCGATGCCGGCATTCGGCTCGCCATCGGTAAGGGCCTTGCGCGCCGCACCGTCTTCCTTCCAGTCGTTGACCATTTCCTGCAGGTCGGAGACCAGCAGGTCGCTCGCCGACTTCAGATATTCGGCGCGGCGGTCGCAGTTGCCGCCGGTGCAGTTCTTGAGATCGTAGTCGGTGTAGGGACGCTCGCCGGCGCCGGGGCCTGTGCCGTGCAGATCCTGGCCCCAGAGCAGGAATTCGATGGCGTGATAGCCGGTCGCGACATTAGCCTCGACGCCGCCGGCTTCCTGCAGCGTGCCGGAAAGGAATTCGGGCGTCAGCTTCGAGGCGTCGACCTTCTTGCCGTTGATCTCGATCTCCTTGTTGGCGATGACATTGGCCGTATAGAGCGAGTTCTCGTCCGACTCCGTGCCATAGCTCTTGGCGACATAGTCGATCAGGCCTTCATCCAGCGGCCAGGAATTCACCCGGCCTTCCCAGTCGTCGACGACCTTGTTGCCGAAGCGGTAGACCTCGGTCTGCTGGTAAGGGACGCGCGCCGCCTTCCAGGCCTCGCGGGCGGCGTTGAGCGTTTCGGCCGAGGGCCTGGCGATGAGCGTATCGACGGCCTTGTCGAGCGCCTGCGCGGTGGTCAGCGAATCGTCGTACTTGGCCAATGCGATGTCGGCATAGGTCTTGATCACCGCCTTCGCATCGGTTTCGGCTTTCGCCGGCAGCACGAACACAGCAGCCGTCAGCGCCGCAGTGGCGCCGATCGCGGCAAGCCTGCTGCCCCAGCGTGACGTAACAACTCGTGGCGTGATCATCGCTTTCATCAACCCCATCTCCTCAGAAATTCAACGACATAGGCATGCGGCCGCGGGCACGCGGCGCCAGCGCAAACACGAATGACCGTAAAGGCAAGGTTGCCGCGCAATGGCGCGGCCAATCAGCAAAAGACACCGAAATGCCTCCAATCGAAAGGGTTCAAGGCCCAGACATCAAAGGGGTGCGCCAGGAGCGCAAGCTCCCCATAAAGCGGCGGAGCGGCAGGAAGTCAACTGGCGCGACAGGAAAAATCAATTGAAACAACAGTTTAGAATAATTCTAAACTCAATTATCAACTTTAAGCCCGGTCACGCTGCCGAACATCCGCATTGACAGGCAGGCATTCTGGGTGCGACCCGGACC
>NZ_RZSC01001459.1:0-613 GCF_003998155.1 Mesorhizobium sp. M1E.F.Ca.ET.063.01.1.1 | reverse complement strand
CTCCAGCACGCCGTCGAGGCCGAGCGGCCTGACCTCAAGCACCTCGTTCCTCCGTCAGATCGGCAACGCGCTTGCGCAGATAGGCAGCATACTCATTCTTGCCCAGGCGCGCCGCGCGTTCCAGAACCTTTTCGGCGCCGAGCCAGCCCTGCTCTAACGCGATCTCCTCCGGGCAGGCGACCTTGATGCCCTGGCGATGCTCGATCGTGCGCACGAAGGAGGCCGCTTCATGCAGGCTGTCATGCGTGCCGGTGTCGAGCCAGGCATAGCCGCGGCCAAGCTGATGCACCTGCAATTGCCCGCGTTCGAGATAGACGTTGTTGACCGCTGTGATCTCGAGCTCGCCGCGCGCCGAGGGACGGATCGTCGAGGCGATATCGACGACGTCGTTGTCGTAGAAATAGAGACCAGTGACGGCCCAGTTCGACTTCGGCTTCTGAGGCTTCTCCTCGATCGTCAAAGCCCTGCCGGTGGCCTTGTCGAACGAGACCACGCCGTAACGCTCCGGATCGTCGACATGGTAGGCGAATACCGAGGCGCCGCTTTCACATACCGCCGCGGTGCGACAGAGCTGCGACAGGCCTTCGCCGAAATAGATGTTGTCGCCGAGAAT
>NZ_RZSC01001458.1:0-616 GCF_003998155.1 Mesorhizobium sp. M1E.F.Ca.ET.063.01.1.1 | reverse complement strand
GCCCATGATGGTCGATCTGGAAGCCGTCATCCAGCGAGGCTGCCATTTCCTGATCGATGGAAAGGTCGTCCTCCAGAGGCGAAACTTCGTCCTCCAGAGGCGAAACTTCGTCCTCGTGCGGCGAGACTTCCAAAGAGCGCGCGACCGCCTTGTCGAAATCATCGTCGAAGGGGTCGAAATCATCGTCGGAGGCAATATCGGCGGCCGGCTCCGGCGCACGCGGCGTGGCAAAGTGGGCGTGATCGGCCGCGTCGTCAAAGACGAAGTCCTGTTCGAAGGAAGCGGCAAGCTCGTCGTCGGTGAGTTGGTAGGCCGGCTGGTGCTGGACTGCCGGCTGCGTGACCGGCGCGCTTTCCTCGGCAGCGTCGAATTCGCCCATCAATTCCTTTTCGAGGTCGATGTCGAAGTCGCTCTCTTCCGCGGCCTGGTTTACGGGCGCGGCCTTCGCGGCCGCCGGCGTCTGCGGCCTGACCGGCTGACGCGGATCGAAGCCCATGATGCGGGTCAATTCCGCGAACGGATCGTCATCGGCGATGTGGTTGCTTGCGGCTGCTTTCAGCTGGGTTCTGTCTGCCATTATTGTTCCCGAACTCGCACACAGTCGGACGCCATGGAC
>NZ_RZSC01001457.1:0-617 GCF_003998155.1 Mesorhizobium sp. M1E.F.Ca.ET.063.01.1.1 | reverse complement strand
TGACTGGAGGTCAGAAAATGAACATCAAGAGCCTTCTTCTCGGCTCAGCTGCGGCCCTGATCGCAGTTTCCGGCGCCCGCGCCGCCGACGCGGTGACCGTCGCCGAGCCGGAACCGGCTGAATACGTCAAGATCTGCGACGTGTACGGCTCGGGCTACTTCTACATCCCCGGCACCGAAACCTGCCTGCGCATCGGCGGCTATGTCCGTTACGACATCGGCGTCGGCGACGTCGGGTCGTTCGACGGCGCACGGTCCTTCGACCATCAGGACGGCGATGACCAGGCCACCTTCTACAAGAACGCCCGCTTCACGCTGAAGACCTGGACCGGCCAGGAAACCGAACTCGGCACGTTGAAGACCTACACCGAGACCCGCTTCAACTTCGGCAACCGCAACAACTACGGCCAGTTCACCACCAGCGATGGCATTGTCAATCTTCAAGGCAATCCCGCCTTCAACAAGGGCGTCTCGCTGAACTTCGCCTGGATCCAGCTTGGTGGCCTGCGCGTCGGTAAGGACGAATCGGCCTTCAACACGTTCATCGGCTACGCCGGCAACGTCATCCAGGACACGATCGTTCCCTACGGCGACTTCGACACCAACGTCGTGCAGTAC
>NZ_RZSC01001456.1:0-618 GCF_003998155.1 Mesorhizobium sp. M1E.F.Ca.ET.063.01.1.1 | reverse complement strand
AATGACTCCGCTCACCGAAACCGTTCTTTTCGTCTTCAGCCTCGTCGCGCTCGGCTATCTCGCCGGGTTCACCGGCTATCTGCGGCCGGCAAGTGGGGAGGGCATATCCGAGTTCGCCGTCAACGTGGCGATGCCGCTGCTGCTCTTCCAGACAATGGTGAAGTCCGATTTCCACGGCGTGGCGCCCTGGTCGCTGTGGGGCGCCTATTTTGTGTCGGCTGCCGTCACCTGGGCCGCCGGCCATCTGGTCACGACGCGCATCTTCGGCCGTGACGCCCGCGCCGGCATCGTCGGTGGCGTGTCCTCGGCCTATTCCAATGTCGTGCTGCTCGGCGCACCTTTCATCCTCGGTATTTTTGGTCCGAGCGGCTTCGAGGTGCTGTCGCTGCTGGTCTCGGTTCACCTGCCGATCATGATGATGGCCTCGATCGTGCTGTTCGAAATGTTCGGCCGTAACGGCGGCGAGCAGGTGCATCCGCTGCGCGTCATCAAGAACTTTCTCAGGCGGCTGTTCGTCAATCCGCTGATCATCGGCATTCTGGCGGGGCTTGCCTGGCGCTTCATCGGCGCGCCGCTGCCGGCGCTTATCGGGCGGCTGGTCGACGCGCTGGCCGATAC
>NZ_RZSC01001455.1:0-618 GCF_003998155.1 Mesorhizobium sp. M1E.F.Ca.ET.063.01.1.1 | reverse complement strand
GCATGGGGCTGCTCGAGCGCGCCGGTTCACTCGGCGCCGACGCCGATGACGGCGCGCGGCAGGCGATTTCCGACGCGGTCGAACGCCTCGCGGGTTCAGATGCCATGGGCGAGCTCTTCAAGGTGATGAAGGTCCTGCCGGCGGCGAAAACCGGCTGACATCGACAGGCAATCCGTGCAAGCTGGCCCGGCTACTTGCCCGAGCTTCGCCCCTCGCCGAACTTCACCTTGACGAAATCGCCCACGCGGACAACAAACCCATCCATGCTGAATCAGACCAGACCCGATCCAGTACGCTCGCCTCTTCTGGAGAAGGCGCAAGGCATCCGTCACGGTTACTTCACGCGCATCGGCGGCGTCTCCGGCGGCATCTACCAGGGCCTCAACATCGGCACGGGCTCCAGCGACGATCAAACGCTGGTGGCCGAAAATCGCCGTCGCGTCGCCGACTGGATGGGCGTGCCGGCGGATCATCTCCTCACCGCGCACCAGGTCCATTCGCCCGATGTCGTCATCGCCAGGGAACCTTTTGCGTATCCGCGACCCAAGGCCGACGCCGTCGTCACTGATCGGCCGGGCATCGCCGTCGGCGCCTCGACGGCCGATTGTGGGCCGGTGC
>NZ_RZSC01001454.1:0-621 GCF_003998155.1 Mesorhizobium sp. M1E.F.Ca.ET.063.01.1.1 | reverse complement strand
CCACCTGCGCGGCGCGCAGCACACGCTCGTCCTCGCCGTCGGCATAGATGACGCGCTTGGCACTCGACGCCTTGGCCGTCGAGAACACCGGCTTCATCACCAGGCCGGAGCGGAACACGAAGCGGTTCAGCTTGTCGATATAGGCGGCGAAGTCGGCGATCGGCCTGGTGGCCACGCCGGTGTCGCAGGCGGCCTTGGCGACGGCCGGCGCGATGCGCAGGATGAGGCGCGGGTCGAAGGGCGAGGGGATCAGGAAATCGGGCCCGAAGATCGGCGTCTCGCCGGAATAGGCGCGCGCCGCGACATCCGATGGCTCTTCGCGGGCAAGGGCGGCGATCGCCCTGACCGCCGCCATCTTCATCTCCTCATTGATGGCGCTGGCGCCGCAGTCAAGCGCGCCACGGAAGATGTAAGGAAAGCACAGTACGTTGTTGACCTGATTGGGGAAATCGGAACGGCCGGTGCAGATCATCGCATCCGGTCTCGCGGCCCGCGCGGCCTCCGGCATGATCTCTGGATTGGGATTGGCCAGCGCCAGGATCAGCGGCTTCGGCGCCATGTGCTGCAGCAGTTCCGGCTTCAGGACACCGACGCGCGCACCCTGGCCGACGTCATTCCCGG
>NZ_RZSC01001453.1:0-623 GCF_003998155.1 Mesorhizobium sp. M1E.F.Ca.ET.063.01.1.1 | reverse complement strand
GAAGGTGGATCGGCGCGCAGCGCCGAGACGGATGAGGGGTGTTCCAGCGGAGTGAGGCGTTGGCGTTCCCGCGACACCTTCTCCCACAAGGGGAGAAGAGATCGCCTTGAGCTTACGCCGCTTCGTTGACCGGACGGCTGAGGCGGCGGACCTCCTCGTCGTTGAGCAGGCCGCCGGCGCGCAGCAGGGCTGCGAAGCGGCCGTTGCGCAGCGACAGCTCGGTGAAGCCGCCATATTCGACCACCTTGCCCTTGTCCATGAAGACGACCAAGTCGGCGTCGCGGACGGTGGTGAGGCGGTGGGCAATGATGAAGGTGGTGCGATCGCGGCGCAGCTCGTCGATCGCTTCCTTGACGCGGTCCTCGGTCTCGACGTCGAGCGCGCTGGTCGCCTCGTCGAGCACCAGGATCGGCGCATCCTTCAGGACGGCGCGGGCAATGGCGATGCGCTGGCGCTCGCCGCCAGAGAGCTGGCCGCCGCGCTCGCCGACGACGGTGTCGTAACCGCAGCTCTTCGACAGGATGAAGTCCTGCGCGGCGGCCGCATTGGCCGCGGCGTGCACTTCGTCATTGCTCGCATCGGCGCGGCCGACGCGGATATTGTCCTCGATCGAGCGGTTGAGC
>NZ_RZSC01001452.1:0-624 GCF_003998155.1 Mesorhizobium sp. M1E.F.Ca.ET.063.01.1.1 | reverse complement strand
GTGCGGCCCAACGGGACGCCCGAAAGCTTCGAGATCGTCGCCGGTCGGCGACGCTATTTCGCCGCCAAATCGCTCGCCGAGGAGCGCGGCGAGGGCGATCCCTTGCCCTGCGCCATCATGGAAGACGGCGACGACGCCGCTGCGCTCGAAGCCTCGCTCATCGAAAACATCGCTCGCCTCGACCCCGACGAGGTCTCGCAATGGGAAACGTTCTCGCGGCTGATCAAAGAAGGCCGCTCCATTGCCGAAATCGCCGCCACCTTCGGCATCACCGAACTTCAGGTGAAGCGCAGTCTGGCACTCGGCGAGCTTCTGCCCAAGATCCGCGAAGCCTACCGCGGCGAGGAAATCGACGCCGAGACGGCGCGCTATCTCACCATGGCTTCGAAAGCGCAGCAGAAGGACTGGCTGGCGCTTTATGCCGACCCCGAGCAATACGCGCCGCGCGGCTACCAGCTGAAACAATGGCTGTTCGGCGGCCAGTCGATTTCCATCAAGGTGGCGCTGTTCGCCATCGAGGACTATCCAGGCATGGTCGTCTCCGATCTGTTCGGCGAGGACAGCTATTTCGCCGATGCCGACGTGTTTTGGCTGAAGCAGAACGAGGCGATCGCGGCCAGACGC
>NZ_RZSC01001451.1:0-625 GCF_003998155.1 Mesorhizobium sp. M1E.F.Ca.ET.063.01.1.1 | reverse complement strand
GGACATGATCGCCACGTCCTGGAAGCCGTTTGCATCGAGCGCGTCACGGATGGCGCCGATGCGGCCATCCATCATGTCGGACGGCGCGATGATGTCGGCGCCGGCGGCCGCCTGGATGACCGCCGCGGCGGCGACCTGTTCCACCGTTTCGTCGTTGACGATGATGCCGTCACGCAGAATGCCGTCATGGCCATGGCTGGTGAACGGGTCGAGCGCCGCGTCGGTGATGATGCCGATCTCCGGCACCGCCTGCTTGATCGCGCGCGTGGCGCGGTTGATGACGTTTTCGGGGTCGAGGATGTGCGAGCCCGTCTGGTCGCGCAGCGCAAGCTCGACATTTGGGAAAGTGGCGATCGCAGGGATGCCGAGCTTTGCGGCGCGCTCCGCTTCCTTCACCGCGAGATCGATGGTCAGGCGATAGACGTCCGGCATGGCGGCGATCGGCTCGCGCGTGTTCTTGCCGTCGATCACGAAGATCGGCCAGATCAGGTCGTTCACCGAGAGCTGGTTCTCCTGCACCAGACGGCGCGACCAGTCGGCCTTGCGCATGCGCCTGAGCCGCCGGCTGCCGGTGATCTCGTCGACGTTGCGTGCGCCGGCAGGCTTTGCGGGGGTGAATCTGTTC
>NZ_RZSC01001450.1:0-626 GCF_003998155.1 Mesorhizobium sp. M1E.F.Ca.ET.063.01.1.1 | reverse complement strand
GTGCGCGCACATCGTCGGCAATCAGATGATCGACCTGGACGGCAATGCCCTTGCCGCCTTGCGCCGTGACCAGCTCAGCCGTTTCCTCGATCGTCTCCGGACGGCCATAGGGCGACTGCTGCGTCCGCGTCGTGCGCCCGGTGACATAGACGGTGGCGCCGGCGGCGCCGAGCTCGACCGCGATGCCACGGCCGGCACCGCGCGTGGCGCCGGCGACAAGGGCGACCTTTCCTTCAAGCATCATCGCAACCTCCCGAACCAAAACACCACAACGAGGGCTGGCGCTTGCCACGCTCCTCGTTTATAAATGATCATTCGTTTATAAATGGATGTCAAGATGACCCGGCCGAAAACGCAGCCCGACGAGCAGGTGCTGGAGGTCGCCTACCGGCTGATGCACGCCGAAGGCCCGGAGGCGCTGACCTTCGAGCGGCTGGCGCGGGCATGCGGCCTATCGGGGTCGACGCTGGTGCAGCGCTTCGGGAGCAAGGCGCAGCTGAAGCAACGCACGCTGCTTTATGCCTGGGATGGGCTCGACCGGAAAACCAAAGCGCTGTCCGCCTCGACGCCGAGGACCCCGGCCGGGGCGATCCAGTTGTTGGGTGGTCTATCCAGCGGCTATGGCG
>NZ_RZSC01000144.1:0-10522 GCF_003998155.1 Mesorhizobium sp. M1E.F.Ca.ET.063.01.1.1 | reverse complement strand
CGCCGCAACGGCGGTCTCGCTCCTGTCGCTGCACTCGGCGGATTTCCAGATGCTGTGCGGCAGCAGCCCGGAGATCGCGGAAATCATCCGCAAGACCGCGCTCGAGCGGCGCGGCGCATCACCGACGGCCTGACCATACTAGATGCGCAGTTCCAGACCGCAATGGTGCATCATCGCGACCCAAGATCGTCGCCAGCCTGATCGCGACCTGCCGGACCTTGCCGACATCAAGGCCAGGAGAGCGCCAAGCGGGCGCTGGAGGTGGCGGCGGCCGGTGGGCACAATCTCCTGATGGTTTGCTACATTAATTTCCACCCGAAACCCACATCGTCTCTGGTCGTCGCCGGGTGCTGCCTGAAGGCGTAACAGTGACCCTATCCAGCCGTTGCAAGCACGCTGCCGGAAGGCCTTGATCGGGTGGAAAATCGCCGTACTGCGCGCCTGTCGGAAACCACGTGATTGCGGAGGGACGTCGCCTAGCCTATGCGCTGAGGCTGGCTCACTCTAGCATCCGCCCGTTGAATGGAACCGCTACGAAGCTTACGGGCAGACCCGGGCCGCCGCGCTTGAGCACCTTGATCATGGCCTCAAACCCATAGAATCGTTACAGGGCGCGGTCGTCGAGCGAATTTTTCGGCAGCCTATTGATGTGCGACTTGGGACGCTACCGATATCAGTTCCTCGGGCTTCGGCGCCCTGAACGTTTGGAGACCAACCTCCAGAACTTCAGTGAAGCTCCAGCGCACGATGCCCTCCCGGTCGATTAGGAACTGACCGACAAGCTGCCCCTGGCCGGAAGCCATCATCTGCTGATCGGCTTCCGTAATCTCATATCCTTCCTTCTTGTTGAGTAACTCGTTCATTGCCATCACGTCCATAGGTTCTGGCAACTCGCCCGGAAGGTCAATCCGTATCGCCGTGACCGTGTCCATCCCGACCTCGCGCAAGCCGAAAGCACGATGCGAGGCCCGCTCCGGGTCGGACGCGGCGAGAAGGTAGGGCATCGGGTGGTAGCGGAAATAGAGCCGTGCCCGTTCGACCGGCGTATTGACCACTGCCAGGCATTCGACGCCTTTCTCACGCAGAGCCGGATTGAGTTGCGCCATGGCCGCGACGTGACGGCGGCAGAACGGACAGTGCAGACCGCGAAACAAACCGATCAACAACGGGCTACGGCCTCGAAAATCATTGAGCGCAATCTTGCCTTCGCGCGAGATAGCATCGAGCACTATATTGGGCGCTGGGTCGCCCGGCTGCAGTGGGCGGTCAACACTACACATGGACATGGACAAACTCCTCGCCCAAGCTCAGTCGGCAAAAGGCAGCAACACTACATTTCGGGTTGGGCCCGTGCTGGGCGCAAACTCCCGCGCCAGAGCAAACAGCGTTCGGCCTCTGCCATATTGCCGAGGTCAAGATTGCAAGCCCATCATAGCACGGAAAAAGCATCTGCGGCTCACGCGTATCGCGAGCCGTCTCGGGCGCCGCGGCAAACAGTGGTCGTCTCATCCGTGCCATGGGACGACCACAGCGGCGAGACCGACAGGATCTTTCAGATGCGCGTTCTAACGGTGCTCAACGTCTTGAAACTTGGGCGGCTTCGATGTGGCCGGAGCCAATGTGGCGAATGAATTTCACTCCGTAGCACTCCCGAATTGTTGTTCTGAAGGTCAGGTTCCGAAGCTTGTTTTTTGACGCTGAAGTCTGCGGCGACTAGGGTCGTCAACGGATCGTATCACGACACTTGCGAGGCTGGCCGGCAATGTCGGGAGCTGGCGCGACCTGCTCGTTCTGGCAGATGAGCCAACGGCACCTTTCCCCCCACCCATTGCTGCCCTTCCTGGGCCGTTTCTCCTTCCCGAAACCCGACGTCGAGCGCAACCAGCGCTCCTGACCCGAACCGGTCATAGACTACGACGAGGGCGATCGAGACGCGGGGATTTGCCGCCCGCAGCTTAGCGATTGCATCGCGTGCGGTCGATCCCGACCGTCGGGAGGAACCGAGCGTCTTAGCGATGCTCGCGCCGCAACGACAGCTGCTATCTGCGAGCGACCAGGACGTGAGCCTCTTGGGGGAACGTCAACTCCCCTCCACTTGAATAGATTGCCAGCGAGGAACTTAGATCACCCGTGATCGCTGTGATTACTGCGTCGCGATGTCCGGCATCCATTCCGCTCACCAGTCCAGCCTGGGGAGTTGCTGCTAGCTGTAGTCGCACGTATTCCTTTGGCGAGGGGAATCGGATGTTCTGGGTAATCGTGTGGACGGTCACATGGCGAAAGCCCGTGCCAGCCACCAGTCGGTAAAGCTCGTCAGCATCGGCGAGTGAATGCTCGGACCGTTTGGTTGCCGAAGCGCCTGGACCGAGATGTCGGTCCAAGGCATCTGCCAGAGCCTTCGCCGCAGGAGTGTGGTCAATAGCGCTGAAAACGCTTAAGGCCAGTCGGCCGTTAGGCACCAGCACCCGGAACATTTCACGTAGCGCACCCGATCGGTCCGGGAAAAACTGCAGTCCGAGCTGGCAAAGAACGAGATCGAAGGTGGAGTCAGTGAACGGCATTTCGAGCGCGCTTCCTTCGCACCAGTCAATACGCGGTCCAGCGCCTGTCGGGAGCGATCGAGCAACGGCAAGCATGCCCGTATTGATGTCGAGGCCGACGACCTGCCCCCCTCCCATACGCTCGGCCGCGACGCGTGCCACCACGCCGGTGCCGCAGGCGAGGTCCAGAACCCGCTCACCAGATTGAGGCGCAGCACGATCCACTAGGTCGGCGGCCCACAGGGCGGTAATTGCCGGGACCAAGTAACGCTCGTAGAGTTCCGCGCCGCTGCCTTCCAGCTGCCACTGCTCCTGCTGGGCCATAGAGTCCCTCCCGCACAACCAGCCGCTCGGGCAACGGGCCCGACCAGAGCTTTAAACAGCAATCATAAAGCGCGTGTATGTCAACCAGCAACCAGTGTGGAAACAGAGCAGATCGATGGAAGGTCCGCTCCCCCACCCTAACGAGACCTCTACTCCTGTCTCAGCGAATGTCCCCCGGCGCCTTCTTCGGCGAGATAGCGCTGATCAGCGGCGAACCGCGTATCGCGACCGTCAGCGCCGCAACGGCGGTCTCACTCCTGTCGCTGCACTCGGCGGATTTCCAGATGCTGTGCGGCAGCAGCCCGGAGATCGCGGAAATCATCCGCAAGACCGCGCTCGAGCGGCGCGGCGCATCGCCGACGGCTTGACCGTACTGCAGTCCCGGACGGTAGTGGCGTATCATCGCGGCCCAGGATCGTCGCCAGACGGCGTTCCTCTGTTCCCGTAATGTTCTTGCCTAAATCCAAAATCTATGGTTGTCTGACCTGACCTTGCTCGCGGGCTGATCGCAAATCCGCGCGCGAGCCGGCATCCGGGGGCTTGAGAAACATGGTGGCGCGGGTTCGCACGGTGGCTTTCCAGGGCATCGAGGCCGTGCCGGTCGATGTCCAGGTGATGATCGCGCCGGGCAAGGTCGGCATGCAGATCGTCGGCCTGCCGGACAAGGCGGTGGCCGAAAGCCGCGAGCGCGTGCAGGCGGCACTCCATGCATCGGGCCTGTCGATGCCTTCGAAGAAGGTGACGGTGAACCTCGCGCCGGCCGACCTGCCTAAGGAAGGCAGCCACTACGACCTGCCGATCGCGCTCGGCCTGATGGCGGCGCTCGGCGCCGTTCCGGGCGACATGCTGGCCGGCTATGTCGTGCTCGGCGAACTTTCGCTCGACGGCACCATCGCGGCCGTGGCCGGCGCGCTGCCGGCGGCGATCGGCGCCAATGCCGAGAACAAGGGGCTGATCTGCCCCTTCGCCTGCGGGCCGGAAGCGGCCTGGGCCGGCAAGGATTTTGACATCCTGGCGCCGCGCAGCCTGATCGCCATCGCCAATCATTTCCGCGGCACGCAGGTGCTGTCGCGCCCCGAGGCCGGCATCCAGCTCGCGGCGCGCGACCTGCCGGACCTCGCCGACATCAAGGGCCAGGAAAGCGCCAAGCGGGCACTCGAAGTGGCGGCCGCCGGCGGGCACAATCTTTTGATGGTCGGGCCGCCCGGCTCGGGCAAGTCGATGCTGGCGCAGCGGCTGCCCTCGATCCTGCCGCCGCTGGCGCCGAAGGAGCTGCTGGAAGTCTCGATGATCGCTTCCGTGGCCGGCGAGCTCGGCGAAGGCAAGCTCACCGACCGGCGGCCGTTCCGCGCTCCGCATCACTCCGCCTCGATGGCGGCGAGGGTCGGCGGCGGGTTAAGGGTCCGGCCAGGCGAGGTGTCGCTTGCCCATCACGGCGTGCTGTTCCTCGACGAATTCCCGGAATTCACGCCGCAGACGCTGGATGCGCTGCGCCAGCCGCTGGAGACCGGCGACTGCGTGATCGCACGCGCCAACCACCGCGTCACCTACCCGGCGCGCATCCAGCTGGTGGCGGCGATGAACCCGTGCCGCTGCGGCATGTCGGGCGAGCCCGGCTATCGCTGCCTGCGCGGCGAGCGCTGCCGCACCGAGTACCAGGCGCGCATCTCCGGCCCGCTGCTCGACCGCATCGACCTTCGGATTGAGGTGCCGGCGGTCTCCGCTAGCGACCTGATCCGGCCGGACAAGGCCGAAACGAGCGCCTCGGTGGCGCAGCGCGTGGCCCGCGCCCGCACCATCCAGCGCGAGCGCCTGGAAAGGCTGAGTGCTGCGGCCACCACCAACGCGCATTGCCCGCCTGCGATCATCGAGGAGATCGCCAGGCCCGATGGCGCCGGACTGGCGCTGCTTAAGGACGCCAGCGAGAAGCTCGCCTTTTCGGCGCGGGCCTATCACCGCGTGCTGAAGGTAGCACGTACGCTGGCCGACCTCGACGCCAGCGAAACGGTCGGCCGCATCCATCTCGCCGAAGCGATTTCCTACCGCATGAATGCGGAGCGGATGGCGCAGGCGGCGTAGATTTCAGCATTTTCCGTACAGCTTTTCGGCGCCACCCAAGCCATCGGAATACCTGAGCTATTCTCTGTTCGTCAGGATGGAATGAAATGCTTCTGGCATTCGGGACGAGTGTCTCTGGGAGCACATGGCCTCGGGCGGGGCTGCGGAACCTGCCTGAAATCATGCGGCTCGAATTTCACTGTTATTGTATTGCCAGTAGTACCCTTGAATTCACCGCCTGCGGTGAGAGCGATGGGAGCTAGACCCACACTCACCTTGCCATTGACATCCTTAACGACATTGATCGACATTTTGAACGTATTGGCGTCGGTAGATCCCTGCTTCAACTTCAGGCATACATCGCTGGCATCATCGCCACTCTGCAGAGCAGCGCTCCACAAGTTAACCATTGCTCTGGCTATCGGAGCCTTTTCGAGGGCGCCTGGTTGATAGTCCACCGGTTTGCTGCTGAGTGAGACCTCCTCTTGCACAAGGAGCGTTTGGCTGTCGGTTGTCACCTGGCTTGCCCCCAAATTACCTCCAACGGTTCCCCCACCTATTGGCATAGGGCTTACAACAGCACCGGCGCTTACAGTGCCCTCTGATGTTGAAAGCAATTCCATTTGACAGAAACTATATCAAATCCAATTAGGCCGTTGCCGCAAACCTTAGCTCGTGAGTTGGCTAGCACTGCAGGATACCCCAAAGACGACCTCTGGTATGCTGTATAAACTCCTATTTGACGTTTTACCTCGGCAACAACTTTATATACGTCAGACTGGCTGATTGGTTTTAACTTTTCAAACTGCGTTGAAACACAACCTTCTATAAACAAAAAAGCAACTACCGCAATTATGCCTAAGTTGCGCATAGCAATCCCCCTCGCTACAATTCCCCAATTGAAATTTCTGCTCCTCTTTCGTTAACTTATCAACTAAATAAGACTCAAAGTGCCCACGCTGGCCGACCTCGACGCCAGCGAAACGGTCGGCCGCATCCATCTCGCCGAAGCGATTTCCTACCGCATGAGCGCAGAGCGGATGGCGCAGGCGGCGTAGTCACAAGGAACCCGCAAGCGCGCCGGGTCCGTTTCTCCAAGCGGACCTTCCTTTGCCGGCGTCAAACGGCCTCTGGGATCAGCTTCTGCAATGTCGGCGTCATGATCGTGGCGAAAGCCGCAGTATCGCCATAGGTTCGCGCAGAAAGCATCGCCCCGTGCACGGTCGCCATGAAGGCCTCCGCCTCAACGCGCGGCGCAGCGGAAATTGTCAACGTGCTTTGCCGGGCGCCCCGCTCGATGACACCGGTCAGCCACCCCGAGAGAAACTGAAAATACGCCCGGACTTCCACGGCAACCTCTGGCGGAAGGGCCGGAAGCTCACTGGCGAGCAGTGCGCAGACGCAGAACGGCCGGCTCGCATCCTCAATGCAGCGAGCCCAAAAGCCGGCGTAGGTTCGAAGCAACTCAGGCGGCTCAGGCACATTGCGCTCAAGCTCCGCCATGCCCGTGACGGCATCCTCGAGGTAGCGCCTGACCAGGGTTTGCACCAGATCGACCTTGCTGGGGAAATGGTGGTGGATGCTGGCCTTGCGGATACCGATCACCTCGGCGATATCGGCGTAGCTGAACCCGTTGTAGCCGCCGGCGACGATGAAGCGTCGCGCGGCGGCCAGGATGTCATCGGCAGTGTTCGATGGCTTGTTCATAGACATGCCTAACGTCCAGCGGAGAAAACCTCAACTCACGGCCCGCGGCGACTTGCGAAGAGCGCCGCCGACCGACAGCCACACGGCGGACACGAGGAAGTAGAAGGCGCCGAAAGCGGCATAGGGCGCAACGTTGGCGATGCCAATGGCCTCCATGCCCCCGGCCATCTTTACGAAAAACAGGCCCGCCAGCGCCGATTGGGCGCCGCTCAGGATCATCGCCCACTGGGCGCCGTTGGTTTTCCAGCGACGCACCGCGGTCAGCAGCTGAAACACGCCGGAGCCAACGGCCCAGACGCCATAGACCGAGAGCACCGCGTTCATACTGTGACCAAGCGCGATCGTGACCGCGATCGCAGTGATGACGCTGACGACCAAATTGAGCAGCTGCGATTTGTTGCGGCTGAGCCCACCGGTGCGCCGCGCGTCAATGTAGTTGGCGAGCGCGTCCCATAGAGGGTAGGCCACCAGCATGACGGCGGCAAACGGTGGACTGTCTTTCGCGACCGTGAAAGCCAGCGCAACCCAGGCCGCCGATACGGCAAACCGCAGGAAATAATAGCTTTTGAGCCAGGCGTTTGAAGACAGGGCACGGCTTTGATCGTTCATTTGTGCAGACATGATGGGATCTCTCGTTTGACGAGCCTACCAACTAGTAGGTAGATTATGGATCGTCAAGGCATCGCCGATCACCTCGACATCTCATTTATGTGATCGGTCGTTCGCGTATAGCCGCGCATGGACCGCGCTGGCCGAAGATCTGTCGAAGCTGCGCGGGACGGGCCGAACTGAGGCTCCTGCTCAAATGGGCGCGCTACGTCCCTCTCCCCTTGAGGGGTGGGGCAATCGCATATGGCGCTCCCCCTCTCCGTCTCGGCTTCGCCGAGCCACCTCTCCCCCACTTTGTGGGGGAGAGGAACCCAAGCTTTTCAAGGCCGCGGCGTCAGCAGTTAGCGTTTCCTCGCCCCCATGAAATGGGGGAGAGGTGGCCGCGTAGCGGTCGGAGAGGGGAGCCAGCGCTGCCATATGCGATTGCCCTGCCCGTCGCCGCCTTTTTGAGCTGAACCGGACGGAGTGCGGTAGCGGTGACATCGCTTCGTGGCGTCGAAATGGGAGTCGGCGCGCACTTAACCCGGCCCTTCGGACCACCCCCCTCAAGGCAGGGCTATTGCATATGAGATTCTTGCGAAGAGAGACCCCCTCCCCCTGTGGGGAGGGGTTAGGGGTGGGGGTATTCGTAGGGCGCAAACCGTCGCTATCCATATGCGATAGCCCTGCCCCTCAAGAGGAGGGGCGCCGGCGCTACCGGCCTCAGGCTTGCTCCCGCGCCTTCAGCTCCAGCCGGCGCGCATGCAGCACCGGCTCCGTATAGCCGTTGGGTTGGACTGTGCCCTTGAAGACCAGGTCGCAGGCGGCCTGGAAGGCGATTGAGTTATCGAAGTCCGGCGCCATCGGCCGGTAGAGCGGGTCGCCGACATTCTGGCGGTCGACGATCGCCGCCATGCGCTGCAGCGAATCCCGCACCTGGATTTCCGAGCACACCTTGTGGCGCAGCCAGTTGGCGATGTGCTGCGAGGAAATTCGCAGCGTGGCGCGGTCCTCCATCAGGCCGACATCGTTGATATCGGGCACTTTCGAGCAGCCGACGCCCTGGTCGATCCAGCGCACGACATAGCCGAGGATGCCTTGCGCGTTGTTGTCGAGCTCACGCTGGATCTCGTCCGGCGTCCAGTTCGGCCGCACCGCCACCGGCACCGACAAAATATCGTCGAGCCTGGCCTTCGGCCGGCTCTTCAAGGTCGCCTGCACGGCGTGCACGTCGACCTTGTGGTAGTGCGTGGCGTGCAGGGTCGCCGCCGTCGGCGACGGCACCCAGGCGGTATTGGCGCCGGCCTTGGGATGCGCGATCTTCTGCTCCAGCATCGCCGCCATCAAATCGGGCATCGCCCACATGCCCTTGCCGATCTGGGCGTGGCCGGAAAGCCCGCATTCGAGACCGGTGTCGACATTCCAGGCCTCGTAGGCGGAAATCCAGGCGGCCTGCTTCATGTCGCCCTTGCGGATCATCGGGCCGGCTTCCATCGAGGTGTGGATCTCGTCGCCGGTGCGGTCGAGGAAGCCGGTGTTGATGAACACCACGCGTTCCCGTGCCGCGCGGATCGCTTCCTTGAGGTTGACGGTGGTGCGCCGCTCCTCGTCCATGATGCCCATCTTGATGGTGTTCTTCGCCATGCCGAGCAGCGCCTCGACGCGGTCGAAAATCTCGACGGCGAAGGCGACCTCGTCGGGCCCGTGCATCTTCGGCTTCACCACATACATCGAGCCCGCGCGGGAATTGGCGCACCGCCCGTTCGGCCCAACGTCATGCAGCGCGATCAGCGCGGTGAGCGCGGCATCCATGATGCCTTCCGGCACCTCTTGGCCCGCGCGGTCGAGGATCGCCTGATTGGTCATCAGGTGGCCGACATTGCGCACCAGCATCAGCGAGCGTCCGGGCAGCAGCAACTGGCCGCCATTCGGCGACGTGTAGCGGCGGTCCGGATTGAGCTTGCGGACAAAAGTCTTGCCGCCCTTGGTGATCTCTTCCGCCAGGTCGCCCTTCATCAGGCCGAGCCAGTTGCGGTAGACGACGACCTTGTCCTCGGCATCCACGGCGGCGACCGAATCCTCGCAGTCCTGGATGGTGGTCAAGGCCGATTCCAGGATGAGATCGGCAATGCCGGCCGGATCGGTCTTGCCGATCTGGTTGGCGCGGTCGATTGCAATCTCGATATGCAGGCCGTTCTTGACCAGAAGCACGGCCTCGGGATTCTCGGCATCGCCGCGATAGCCGGCGAACTGCTTCGGGTCGGCAAGCGTGGTGGCGCCGGCGCCTTCGCCGACCCTCAGTGCGCCGTTCGCCACCGAGAGCCCGTTGACGCCGGCCCATTTGCCCGTGGTCAGCGGCACGGACTGGTCGAGGAAATCCCTGGCCCAGGCGATGACCCTGGCGCCGCGCGTGGGATTAAACCCCTTGCCCTTCTCGGCGCCGCCCGTCTCGGGGATGGCATCCGTGCCGTAGAGCGCGTCATAGAGCGAGCCCCAGCGCGCATTGGCGGCATTGAGCGCATAGCGTGCGTTCATCACCGGCACGACGAGCTGCGGCCCGGCGACGACGGCGATCTCGGGGTCGACATTGTCGGTCGAGACACTGAAGATCGGACCTTCCGGCACCAGATAGCCGATCTCCTTGAGGAACCCCCTGTAGGCTTCCATGTCGACCGGCGCGCCGTTTTCGCGATACCAGCCGTCGAGCTTTTCCTGCATGGCGTCGCGTTTGGCGAGCAGCGCGCGGTTCTTCGGCGCCAGATCATGGACGATGGCTGAAAAGCCCTCCCAGAAGGCTTCCGGATCGATGCCGGTGCCGACTGCTGCCTCCTCGGCCACGAAGTCATGGAGCTCCCGGGCGATTTGCAACCCGGCGATCTCGATGCGGTCGGTCATCAGCACGTCTCCAGATGATAGGCTTTGCCGGGCCTTTGGCATGTTGGGGGTCAGGGGTCAATTCGGCTTAGGGTTAAGTAGGGCGGCGCGGCCTTCCCTTCTCCCCTTGTGGGAGAAGGTGGATCGGCGCGCAAGCGCCGAGACGGATGAGGGGTGTTCCAGCGGAGTGAGACGTCAGCTTTCCCTAGAGCACCCCTCATCCGTCGCCTTCGGCGACACCTTCTCCCACAAGGGGAGAAGGACGGGCGCCTACGCCGCGATCCGCGGCCGTCCCGACGCCACCGCCACGACATGCGCTTCGATGAACATGCGCTGGCCTTCGATGGTCGAGACCTTGAACTCGGTGGCGACGTCGATCTCGGCGCTGTCGGTGCCGGCATCCTTGGCGCGCTGGGCGGCGAGCGCCCGCA
>NZ_RZSC01001449.1:0-626 GCF_003998155.1 Mesorhizobium sp. M1E.F.Ca.ET.063.01.1.1 | reverse complement strand
GACGAACTCGACCGGCAGGGCTTCGAAGAGGCGGCGCCTGAGCAGAATGCCGAACCGAGCATCGATTTCGATGACGAGGCTTTCGATGCCGCCTTCGCCAAGGGCATCGAGATGGACGCGCCGGTCGCGCCCGCCGAGCCGTCACGGTCGTGGAGTCGGGTGACCCCGGTCGCCGCCCCGGTGGAAGCGTCGTTCGCGCCGCAGCCGGTGGCTCCCGCGCCGCAGATAGCGGCTCCGGCCTACCGCGATGAGCCGGCGAAGGACCATTCCGCCTACGCCAAGCCGGCTTCGGCGCCGCAGCCTCGCCAGTATGAGGAAGTGCCCGATGTCGAGACGGTCGACGTGCCGGAGCGCGTAGTCGCACTGGCCGACGACCTCGATATTCCGGAGCTCAGCTTCGAGGAGGATCAGCCGGCGGTGCCCGCCTATGACGATCTCGACGCCGAATTCGCGGGTCTGCTCAGCGAGATGAACGCGACCGAGATCGCCACGGCGCCGGCGCCGAGCCGGGGTTATGACGACGAATCCTACAGCGCCGGATTCAAGACCGGCTATGATCGCCGCGAGTTGCGCGCCGAGACGACCTCCGCTCCGGCGGCCGCGTCCTATGCCGCAGCCGCCGGAGC
>NZ_RZSC01001448.1:0-626 GCF_003998155.1 Mesorhizobium sp. M1E.F.Ca.ET.063.01.1.1 | reverse complement strand
GGCATGGCTCCAGCGCCACTGCACCGGATTGCGCATCAGCATGAACGAGGCGATGTGGTAGACGACGTCGTTCATCCAGCGCGTGCGGAAAGCGGTGCCGTGGCCGCATTCGTGCCAGCGCGAGTCGCTCGACGAGCCGTAGAGCACGCCATAGACGAACAGGAACGGCACGACCCACCACGTGCCCCAGAACCAGACGATGCCGCCAGCCGAACCCAGGATCGCGGCAATCCAGATGATGGTGTCGCGGATCGCCGGCCCGTCGGAGCGCTGCATCAACTCCTTCATCACCTTGCGCGGCACGTCCGTGTGGTACCACTCAGCCGAGGCGAGTCCGGTCTCGATCGCGTGCCGAGTGCTTTCGCCGACAAGGCTGTAGTCGCGCTTCGCGCTGGCGGTCCTGGTCATCATCACCTCCCCGGGCGTCAAAGTCCGTTGGCGCGGAATTTCCCGTCGAGGAATTTTTTGGCGCGCGGCACGTCGTCCTCTGAGAGATGCTCGATGATGACCGGGATGTTCGGGTGCTTTTCGCTGAGCCGCTTGAGATAGAGATCATAGTTGAGGGCACCGAGGCCCGGCGCCGGCAATTCGATCTCGCCGACGCCCCGGAACGTCAGCCCCTCATG
>NZ_RZSC01001447.1:0-628 GCF_003998155.1 Mesorhizobium sp. M1E.F.Ca.ET.063.01.1.1 | reverse complement strand
CAACACAGCATGCCACCCATCGAGCCGCAGGCGACGAAGATCTTCGCGCTGGGCGATGTCTCGGCATAGTGATCGATCAGGGCCGAGACCTGCGCCGCGCCCTTGTCGCCGAAATCGGGAAAATCCGGCGAAAGATAGAGCCCGCCATTTTCGGCCATCAGGTTTTTGATGCGGTTGAAATTGCCGCCGAAGGTGAAGTCGTCGACGCCCTGCTTACGGCTGCCGCCCTGCCCGTGCAGGTAAAGCACGATGATGGCGGCTCCTTCCGTCTTGCCGACCGCGACATGCCTGACGTCGCCGGCATCCGTCTTCAGCATCAGATCCTGCTGCACCTTGCGCACGCCGGGTTCGGTATATTGCGCATGCACGCGCTTTTCGGGCACTTCGTCGCGCTGGTTGATGTCGCGCATCTCGCGGTAGTCGAGGACGGTGTAGGCACCGTTGTCGCCGCTCGACAGCGTCGCCGGGTAGCCGAACAGGTCGTCCTTGAAGGGTTTCAGCGACAACGTCTGCGCCACGGCGGCCGAGAGCGAGATCGCCGTTGAGGTGAGCAGGGTGAGGAAAATTCGGAGGCGGAAAGACATGCCGAAGCCATGCGAAATTCGGCTTCGGTTTGTCAATCCTGAAG
>NZ_RZSC01001446.1:0-630 GCF_003998155.1 Mesorhizobium sp. M1E.F.Ca.ET.063.01.1.1 | reverse complement strand
CCGTAGCGCTGGTGGCGATCGCCAGCCTCGGCAAGTTTGGCGGCGCCTTCATCGGCGCCGAGCTCTCCGGCATGAGCCGCGCCGAGGGCATTGCGGTCGGCTGCGGCATGAACGCGCGCGGCTCGACCGAGGTCATCGTCGCCTCGATCGGCCTGTCGATCGGCGTGCTCTCGCACAACCTCTTCACCATGATCCTCACCATGGCCGTCATCACCACCTTGGCCATGCCGCCGACGCTGCGATGGACGCTCGGGCGCCTGACGATCGGCGAGGCGGAGAAGAAAAGGCTGGAGCGCGAGGAGGTCGACCAGCGCGGCTTCATCGCCAATCTGGAGCGGTTGCTGGTGGTGGTCGACGAGGGCGTGGTCGGCCGCTTCGCCGCCTACCTTGCCGGCGTAGTCGGCGCCGGCAAGCCGATGACGGTGCTGCATGCCAGCGGCGAGAGCGAAGCCGAGCCCGACGAGGCGGCGCATCTGGACGAGATCGAGCGGGGCGCCGAGGAAGGCCGCGAGGCGGCACTCCAGGCCGACCAGGAGCCGGCCCGCGAGGCCCCCGTCACCCGTCGCCGGCACGAAGCGCCGCTGTCGGCCGAGGCGGTGGCGAAGGAAGCCCGCAAAGGCTACGGCGATG
>NZ_RZSC01001445.1:0-631 GCF_003998155.1 Mesorhizobium sp. M1E.F.Ca.ET.063.01.1.1 | reverse complement strand
GGCGGCGTTGTCGCGCACCGACCTGATCTTCTGCGGGTTGCGCACGATGCGGCTGTCGGATGCCAACTCGTGCCAGAAGTCGTCCGGCTGGAACAGAAGCCGCTTCGGCTCGAAGCCGAGGAACGCCTCCTCGAAACCCGGCCATTTCTGCTCGATGACACGCCACACGAAGCCGGCGGCGAAAATGCGCTCGGCAATGGTGGCGAGAATGCGGTCGTCGGGGACTTTCGCCACCGCCTTGTTGTCGGGCGCAGGGCCAAGCAGCGGAGCGAGCACCGCCTCCCCGCGCTTGCGCTTTGCCGCCCGCGCGTGGATTTTCTGGAAATCGAGCATCGTTGTCCTTGCCTGTTCGCCGCAATCTAGCACTTCACGTCCGCCCCGGCAGCCTCTACGTCTATCGATGCCGGGCGAAGGAGAAGACAGATGAACAAGATCGTCGAGGACATGGCGAACCGCTTGCTCAAGCGAAAGCCGGACGGCTTTGGTCCGCTCGAGAGCCGCGTGCTTCAATCGACGCTCGAGCGCACCACCATCACACGCGACACCAACAAGGCCGTCGCCTTCCACGAGACCTATGGCGACCGCGTCGCCGACGCGATCGCCAGGATCGGCGGCTCCTGGTCCTTCATCC
>NZ_RZSC01001444.1:0-631 GCF_003998155.1 Mesorhizobium sp. M1E.F.Ca.ET.063.01.1.1 | reverse complement strand
CACGCGAACAATCAACGAAGGTATGACGCCTGCATGCCGACATCTCCAAGAATCCTGGCGCTGGGCGGCGCCCATATCGACCGGCGCGGCCAGGTGTCGGGTGCTTACGTGCCCGCCGCCTCCAACCCCGGCGTCATGCGCGAGGATGTCGGCGGCGGCGTCTTCAACGCGCTGCGCAGCGTGGTGAAGCGCGGCGTGTCGGCCTCGCTGCTTTCGGTGCGCGGCGGCGATGCGGCGGCTGAGACGGTCGCCTCGGCGATCGCCGGGGCCGGTATCGCTGACCTGTCGGTGGTATTCCTCGACCGCACGACGCCGAGCTACACGGCGTTGATCGACAGCGAGGGCGAACTGATCGTCGGCTTTGCCGATATGGGCCTCTACGACCTCGCCTTCCCCAAGCAGATCCGCCGCGCCAAGGGCCGCGAGGCGATCGCTGAGGCCGACGCGATCCTTTGCGACGCGAACCTGCCGACGGCGGCGCTGGAACGACTGGTGGCGCAGGCTGGCGACAGGCCGATCTTCGCCATCGCCATCTCGCCGGCCAAGGTCGTACGGCTGGCGCCGCTGCTCGGCAACCTCTCGCTGCTGTTCATGAACCGCCGCGAGGCGGCGGCGCTCGCCGGCGCTGACA
>NZ_RZSC01001443.1:0-632 GCF_003998155.1 Mesorhizobium sp. M1E.F.Ca.ET.063.01.1.1 | reverse complement strand
GATCGCCGGCGCGCCCTGGCGCAGGCCGGCATCGTCGGCGAGATCGGCGACGAGCGTCTTGACCTTGCGGCCATAGGCATAAGCCAGTCTGTCCGCCACTTCCTGCAGCCGGTCGGCGCGCCGCGCCACAAGCACCAGATCATAGCCCTGCCCGGCCAGCCGGTCGGCATAGACCGCGCCGATGCCCGAGGAAGCGCCAGTGATTACGGCTGTACCTTTGTTATCTGTCTTGCTCATTGTCCTGCTCCTTTTCGTCCTGTTCGCTCTTGCTCGGCGTCGGCGACACGTCAGCCGCCGCGCCTATGTCCAATTTCCATTTAGTGGCATATGCCACTTTCTGCGAAGTAGGTATATGCCACTATCTTGTCAACGGCGGCCGCGAAAACTATTTCTGCGGCAAGGCCGGCGCGTGTTTTCGCCGGCGAGGAGTGGATATGACCGAAGCTCAGCAGCCGGGATTCAGCCGTTGCAACAACGCCACCTTGCGGCGCGCCGCCCGCAGGCTCGGCCGCTTCTACGATGACGCGCTGGCGCCTTCGGGCTTGAAGGGCACGCAGTTTGGCCTGCTCTTCCAGATCCAAGTCAGCAGCGAGCCGGCGATGGGCGCCATCGCCGAGGCGCTGATCATGGAT
>NZ_RZSC01001442.1:0-634 GCF_003998155.1 Mesorhizobium sp. M1E.F.Ca.ET.063.01.1.1 | reverse complement strand
CGGAAATATCGCCGCTGCCTCTGACGCCCGAACCCGGCAGCACGGAAAGATCCCCGCCGGCCAGCTTCAACTGACCCGAAAACAGACCGGTGCCTTCCGTGTTCTTGAGTTCGAACAGCCCGGTCAGCGCACCGCCATAGAGCGTGGCCTTGAGGTTCGAGACATGGATGCCTTCCTGGTCGAGCTTCAGCGACAAGGCCGCGTCATGCGCGGTGGCGAACGGCCCGGCGGCAAGGGCGGCCGTATCGAGATCGAGATCGGCACTGAACGGCAGGGTCGACTTTTGGCTGAACGGCGCGGTCGGCCAGCCGCTCTTGTCGGATGTGAAGGACTGGTCCCCGAACAGCGACACCGCCAGCGGGTCGAGATCGAGTTCGTCGAGCGCCAGCGCGCCCGCGAGATGCGGCAGCCCATCTTTCATGTCGACATTGACGTCGCCGGACACTGCGGCCTTGTTGATCGCGCCGGTGAGCCCGCTCAGCACCAGAAGCCCATTGCCGAAATCGGCATCGGCGGCCAGCGATGCCGAAGTGCCGGTTCCCATGCCGGGCAGCCCGACGCCTGTCGTCATCAGCCACGGCTCGATATCGGCGGCGTCGAGATTGACCTTGCCCTTCGCCGTGGCGCCTTGCTG
>NZ_RZSC01001441.1:0-637 GCF_003998155.1 Mesorhizobium sp. M1E.F.Ca.ET.063.01.1.1 | reverse complement strand
GTCGAGGCGGAAGGCAATCCACTCCTCCAGATCCTCGACGCTGTCGCAGCCGACACAGAGCTTGATGAGATTGAGTGACATGCCCCAAGATTTAGCCAGGCAGACCAGAGCGTCAATGTCCTGAGCGAGTTCTCCACAGTGCCGGTTCGTGGGCCAGTCCCCTCAGCACTCGACGACGTTTACCGCCAGCCCGCCGAGACTGGTCTCTTTGTACTTCTCGTTCATGTCGAGGCCGGTCTGGCGCATGGTCTCGATCGCCGCGTCGAGCGGCACGAAATGCGTGCCATCGCCCTTGATGGCGAGCGAAGCGGCGGTGACCGCCTTGACCGCGCCCAGCGCATTGCGCTCGATGCAGGGCACCTGCACCAGGCCGCCGACCGGATCGCAGGTCATGCCGAGATGATGCTCCAGCGCGATCTCGGCGGCGTTCTCCACCTGCTCCGGCGTGCCGCCCATCACCGCGCATAGGCCCGCCGCAGCCATCGCCGAGGCCGAACCCACCTCGCCCTGGCAGCCGACCTCGGCGCCGGAGATCGAGGCGTTGGACTTGATGATGCCGCCGACGGCGGCCGCGGTGAGCAGGAAGTCGCGAATGCTCGGCTGGTCGGCCTCGGGATGAAAATGCAGCCAGTAGCGC
>NZ_RZSC01001440.1:0-641 GCF_003998155.1 Mesorhizobium sp. M1E.F.Ca.ET.063.01.1.1 | reverse complement strand
TCCAGTATGTGGTCGACGAGGCGCGCGACGCCGGCATCGAGCATTTCATCTTCGTCACCGGCCGCAACAAGGCGGTCATCGAAGACCATTTCGACGTCCAGTTCGAGCTCTACGACACGCTTGCCCAGCGCGGCAAGGACGACCAGCTCGCCCGCCTGCAGCGGCTGCAGCCGGCGCCGGGCCAGACCAGCTTCACCCGCCAGCAGGTGCCGATGGGGCTCGGCCATGCCGTCTGGTGCGCCCGCGAACTGGTCGGTGACGAGCCCTTCGCGCTGCTGTTGCCCGACATGATCATGCAGTCGGAAAAGAGCTGCATGAAGGACATGGTCGAGCTCTATGCCGAGACCGGCAACAACATCATCGCGGTGCAGGAGTGCGATCCGGCCGAGGCGCATAAATACGGCATTGTCGGCCGCGGCGAGGATACCCATCACGGCTTCCGCATCACCGGCATGGTCGAGAAGCCGAAGGCAGGCACCGCGCCCTCGAACCTGTTCATCAACGGCCGCTATATCCTGCAGCCGGAGATCTTCGGCATCCTCGAAGGCCAGGAGCGCGGCGCCGGCAACGAGATCCAGCTCACCGATGCGATGCTGAAGCTGGAGAAGCAGCAGCCCTTCTACGGCTACCACTACCAGGGC
>NZ_RZSC01000143.1:0-10538 GCF_003998155.1 Mesorhizobium sp. M1E.F.Ca.ET.063.01.1.1 | reverse complement strand
GAGGAGGAGTCCATCCTCGATCTGTACAAGGCCGCGCTCGGGATGGTCTAAGCCTCATGGCCGGGGCCGGCCATGAGTGAGTTCGACTTCGGCGGCCATCGCGCTTCGGAGTTCCGCCATCGCGGCTTCTGGACGCTGTTCGCCGAGCGGCATCCGGAAGAGAGAGCCCGCCTGGCGAGACGCGGGCCGTGGTTCTGGCAGCGCGGGCTGCCGGAGTTCGGCCTGGTTCTTTCCATGTATGTCGCGCCGAGCGAGAATGTGGTCGGCGTCTTCTTCGGCCGCAACGAAAAGCTCGGCGCAACGGAAGTCTGGACAAGGCTGAAGCCTTTCCAGCCGGCAATCGAGGCCCGACTGAAGCTCAGGCCGGAGCAGAGCGCGCAAAACCTTGGCATCAACTCGCAGTGGCGGGTCAACTGCTTCGCCGAGGACAACTGGCCGGCCATGGCCGACTGGCTGGCGACGGAATGCTCGCGTTTCGAGCGCGCCGTGACTGAAGTGCTGAGGCAGGACTAGCTGGCCTATGGCGGCGGACTTCTTCAAATCCCGCTGGCAAGGCAAAACGCCGCTCGACCGGTTGTTCTGGCGCGACATGCTGCTCATCGGCACGGCGATCAACATCGCCTCGTCGGCGGTGGCGCTCGTCCTGCTCGGGCTGAAGCTGCCGCTCTGGCTGGTTCTTACGGTGCATCTCCTGCCGGTGCCCTACAACATCTTTCTCGCCCTGGCAGTCTGGCGAACGGCGGAGAAGGCCGGCGGCACGAAGGCAACGCTGATGATGCTGGGCTCGGCGCTCTGGCTGATCGCGACAGTTATTGCCTGACGGGCGCCCGATGCCGCTCAGACAAAAAGGGCGGCCGAAGCCGCCCTTGGAAATGCTGGTCAGGCGCCGGTCAGGCCGCCGGCTCGAAGCGCAGCGCCACGCCGTTGATGCAGTAGCGCAGGCCGGTCGGCGGCGGGCCGTCCTCGAAGACATGGCCGAGATGGCTGCCGCAGCGCGAGCAGTGGCACTCGGTGCGGACCATGCCGTAGCTGCGGTCGACGGTGGTCTCGATCGAGCCCGGGACCGGATCGTTGAAGCTCGGCCAGCCGGTGCCGCTCTCGAATTTCAGCTTGGATTCGAACAGCGGCTGGTCGCAGCCGACGCAAAAGAACGTGCCGGCGCGCTTCTCATAAAGCAGGGCGCAGCTTCCGGGACGCTCGGTGCCGTGGTTGCGCATGACGGCATATTGCTCCGGCGTCAGCCGTGCGCGCCATTCGGCATCGCTGCGGGTGACGGGAAAGGCGTGGGTGTCCATGAAATCTCCTCGGCCTTGGCGGCTCGTTGTTGGTGCAACCGATATTCGCCCCAACATAGGCATTTGTTACAGGCCTGCCCAGTACCGGGACTGACCGGGCAATCGCCGCTGGTTTCGAATTAGCCCGTGCCTATTATCGTTGGCGCTGCCCCTCACCTGTCTGCCGGCATCCTCTCCCCGTATAGTGACGGGGAGAAGGGCGCTCTCATTGATGGTTTCGCTAATCGCCAGCATTGCAGGAAGGACGCCGAGGTTGCGGCCAGCCCCCTTCTCCCCGTCACTATACGGGGAGAAGGTCCCGGCAGGGGGATGAGGGGCGGCGCCGACTTTGGCGATTTGTAGTTGCCACCACGCTCAATGCTTCCTCGAGAGCTGTTTCGTAGCGGCCTCAAGCCCGGCGAGCGTCAGCGGGAACATGCGGCCGCCGAAGATGTCGCGGATCATGGCGATCGAGTGGGTGTAGCGCCAGTTCTTTTCAGCTTCCGGATTCAGCCACACCGCATTCGGCCATTGCTGCAGCAGCCGCCCGAGCCAGACACCGCCGGCCTCCGGGTTCCAGTGCTCGACCGAGCCGCCGGGATGCACGATCTCGTAAGGGCTCATCGAGGCATCGCCGACCACGATCACCTTGTAGTCAGGCCCGTATTTGTGGATGAGGTCGAAGGTCGGGATCGTCTCGGCAAGCCGCCGTCGATTGTCCTTCCAGACGCGCTCGTAAAGGCAGTTGTGGAAGTAGAAATATTCGAGCTGGCGGAACTCGGCGCGGGCGGCGGAGAACAGTTCCTCGACGCCCTTGATATGATCGTCCATCGAGCCGCCGACGTCGAAGAACATCAGAAGCTTCACCGCGTTGCGCCGCTCGGGCCGGGTTTTCACGTCGAGATAGCCATGTTCGGCGGTGGCATGGATGGTGCCGGGCAGGTCGAATTCTTCCTCGGCGCCCTCGCGCACCCAGCGGCGCAGCCGCTTCGGCGCCACCTTGATGTTGCGCTTGCCGAGCTCGACGGCGTCATCGAAATTCCTGAACTCGCGCTTGTCCCAGACCTTTACCGCGCGGCGATGCCGGCTCTCGTGCTGGCCGATGCGCACGCCTTCCGGATTGTAGCCATAGGCGCCGAAAGGCGAGGTGCCGCCGGTGCCGATCCATTTCGAGCCGCCCTGGTGCCGGCCCTTCTGCTCCTCCAGCCGCTGCTTCAGGGTTTCCATCAGCTTGTCGAAACCGCCCAGCGCCTCGACCAACTTCTTCTCCTCGTCGGTCAGGTGCTTTTCGGCGAGCCGGCGCAGCCATTCCTCGGGGATATTGGCGACATCGACGGCGTCGGGACCGGAAAGCGCCTCGACGCCCTTGAAGACATGCGTGAACACCTGGTCGAAACGGTCGATGTGGCGCTCGTCCTTCACCAGGGCCGAGCGCGCCAGGTAGTAAAAGCCCTCGACGTCGTAGTCGACCAGCCCGGCCTCCAAGCCTTCCAGCAGCGACAGATACTCCCGGAGCGAAACGGGAACCCGCGCGGCCTTCAGTTCGAGGAAAAAGGGGATGAACATCGGCCCCTTATAGCAGATCGTATTCGATGAAGCCGGTGCGCCGCGCCACATGGTCGTAGAGCCGGCGCGCGGTGGCGTTGGTCTCGTGCGTCATCCAGTAGACGTTCTTCACGCCGATCTTGCCGGCCTCGTCCTGCACGGCTTTGATCAGTGCCGCGCCGACGCCTTTGCCACGCACGTCCGGGTCGGCGAACAGGTCCTGCAGATAGCAGTTGTTTTTTTCCGACCAGCAGGAGCGGTGGTAGAGATAGTGGGTCAGGCCCACCGCCTTGCCATCGAGCGTGGCGATAAAACCCTTCGGCTCGAACTCGCCCGGCGTGAACAGCCGCTTCCAGGTGACGTCGTAGACCTCGTCCGGCAGCTTGGTCTCGTAGAAGGTGAGGTAGGCGGTCCACAGGCGCCGCCAGTCGGCGTGGTCGGTCTGCGCGAGCGGGCGGGTGGTGATCTCGGACATTTTTCTCCTCCAATGCCTGGTCCGAAGCTGCGGCAGCGGCCGAATGCCGGCAACGGTCCAGAGGCCAGGAAAGCGCTGTTGCTGCCTGCCTATTGCTGCCAGCTATTGTTGGCGCCTGGCCATGAAGGCAAGCCGCTCGAACAGATGCACGTCCTGCTCGTTCTTCAACAGCGCGCCATGCAGTTTCGGCAGCGCGTTCTTGGGGTCGGCGCGCAGGTCCTCCGGCGCGATGTCGTCGGCGACGAGCAGGCGGATCCAGTCGAGCGCTTCGGAGGTCGACGGCTTCTTCTTGAGCCCCGGTACCTCGCGGATCTCGTAGAACTGGGTGAGCGCGGCACGCACCAGGTTCTGCTTGATGCCCGGATAGTGCACGTCGACGATGCGATGCAGCGTCTCGATGTCGGGGAAGCGGATGTAGTGGAAGAAGCAGCGGCGCAGGAAAGCGTCCGGCAGTTCCTTCTCGTTGTTCGAGGTGATGATGACGATCGGCCTGAAATCGGCGCGGATGGTCTCGCCGGTCTCGTAGACGAAGAACTCCATCCGGTCGAGTTCCTGCAAGAGGTCGTTCGGGAACTCGATGTCGGCCTTGTCGATCTCGTCGATCAGCAGAACCACTTTCTTCCGGGCCGCGAAAGCGTCCCAAAGCTTGCCGCGCTTGATGTAGTTCCTGATGTCGCTGAAACGGTCGTCGCCGAGCTGGCTGTCGCGCAGCCGCGAGACGGCGTCGTATTCGTAGAGACCCTGCTGCGCCTTGGTGGTCGACTTGACGTTCCATTCGATGAAATCCAGCCCGAGCGCTGACGCCACCTGACGGGCGAGCTCCGTCTTGCCGGTGCCCGGCTCGCCCTTGACCAGCAAGGGCCGCTCAAGCGCGATCGCGGCGTTGACCGCAACCATCAGATCCTTGTCGGCGACGTAAGCCGCGGTGCCTTCGAAGCGCATTTTTTCTCCCGATCGTCTGGCCGCGACCGTAAGGACGCTGCCCCGGCTGTGCAAGGCGCAGCAGCGCCGCAAGGTGCACGGCACATTTTTGCCGGCCCTTGGACGGCCGTCCTTCTGGCGCTCGGCTAACCATCGGCCTATATTGGCGCTGGCGGTCTGCGCTTCCCGGCAGGAGAAACTTATCCCCGGGGCCTTATCGATCCTTAGGGAGCTGTCCCTGGGAAGACCCGTGGGTTTTCTCACACGGCGCCCACCTACTTTGTAGGCACCCGGGATCGACCTCTCCACCGGTTGTGTGGATCGTCACTTTCCCGATTTGGGATTGGCGCGGTAGAAAACGTCGCTCCTGAAACTCCATCCAGATCCGGCCTTTTCTAGCGTCTGCGCATGACACATTCCAAAGACCTGAAAAGACATCTCCGCAAGGAAGCGCTGGCGCGGCGCGATGCGCTCGACGAGTTCTGGCGGGTGGAAATCGCGCTCGAAATGGCCGAAACCGCGAAGGAGCAAATCGCGGTCGAACCGGGCCAGGTTGTTTCCGGCTTCTGGCCGATGCGCTCCGAGGTCGATGTGCGGCCGCTGATGTTCGCGCTACGCGAAAAGGGCGCCAGGCTCTGCCTGCCGGCGATCCTCGACAAGACCACGATCGTCTTCCGCGAATTGGTGCGTGGCGCGCCGATGGTCGAGATGGGCTTCGGCACGGTCGGGCCGCATGAGGAGGCTGAAGTGCTCGACCCCTCCCTCATGCTGGTGCCGCTTGCCGCCTTCGACGCGCGCGGCCACCGTATCGGCTACGGCGCCGGCTATTACGACCGGGCGATCGCCCGGCTGGCCGACAAGGGGTTGACACCCAGGATGATCGGTATCGCCTTCGACTGCCAGGAAGTTCCGATGGTGCCGGATGAGAACCACGACGTGATCATCCCGGAAATACTCACCGAGAGCGGGTTGCGCCGGTTCACGCCGCAATTGTAGAAATGCGTTTGAAAAACGCATGATCTTTTGCGGAAAGTCATGCAGCTTTTACTTGGCGGGCTTTCGGCGCAGGATCGTATGAGACTTCTCTTCCTCGGCGACATGGTCGGAAAAACTGGGCGCACGGCGGTGTGGGAACAACTGCCGGGGCTGATTTCCGACTTCAAGCTCGACTTCGTCATCGTCAATGGCGAAAATGCCGCCGGCGGCTTCGGCATCACCGAGGAGATTTTTCGCGAAACGCTCGCGGCCGGCGCGGATGTCGTCACCACCGGCAACCATGTCTGGGACCAGCGCGACGCGCTGATCTTCGCGCCGCGCGAGGAGCGGTTCCTGCGCCCGTCCAATTTCCCGAAGGGCACACCGGGGCGCGGCTCGGGTGTCTACATCGCCAGGAACGGCGCGCGGGTGCTGGTTGCCAACATCATGGGCCGCGTCTTCATGCATCCTGAGCTCGACGATCCGTTCCAGGCCGGCGAGCGCGAGCTTGCCGCCTGTCCGCTCGGCGAGCAGGCGGATGCGGCGGTGATCGATTTCCACGCCGAGGCGACGTCGGAAAAAATGTGCTTCGCGCATTTCGTCGACGGCCGCGCCAGCCTGGTGGTCGGCACCCACACGCACCAGCCGACCGCCGACCACCAGATCCTCAACGGCGGCACCGCCTATATCTCGGACGCCGGCATGTGCGGCGACTACGATTCCTCGCTCGGCATGGACAAGGAGGAGCCACTCAACCGCTTCCTGTCGAAAGTGCCAAAGGGCCGTTTCGAGGCAGCGAATGGACCCGCGACCTTGTGCGGCATCGGTGTCGATATTTCCGACCGCACGGGGCTTGCCGAGAAGATCGCGCCGTTTCGTCGCGGGCCGCGGCTGGAGGAAACGGCGCCATCCTTCTGGTCGTGACATTGATATGAGCGAGGCCAGTACCTAACTGGCGACGAAACCCGCGAAAAACTGCTCCAAACATTTGTTTCTACGCAATTCCAGACGGAAAGCCGCTACGCACTTTTCCTGGAATTGCTCCGGATCGTAGAGGGGACGACCTCCATGCAGCTTGTCGAATTCCTGGCGCCGCACTTCGCCTTCGTCTCCAATCCGACCGCGTGGATCGCGCTGCTGACGTTGGTGGTGCTGGAGATCGTGCTCGGCATCGACAATCTGATCTTCATCTCGATCCTGACCAACAAGCTGCCCGAAGCGCAGCGCGCCCGCGCCCGCAGGCTCGGCATCTCGGCGGCGCTGGTCATGCGCCTCATCCTGCTCGCCACCATCTCGATCATCGTGCAGTTGACGGCGCCGGTGTTCACGGCGCTCGGGCATGGCTTTTCCTGGCGCGACCTGATCCTGATCGCCGGCGGCCTGTTCCTGGTCTGGAAGGCGACCAAGGAAATACACCACACGGTCGACCCGCAGGACCATCAGGATACGATGGTGGGCACGCTGCAGTTGAGCCTTGCCGGCGCGATCTTCCAGATTCTCTTGCTCGACCTCGTCTTCTCGATCGATTCCATCATCACCGCCGTCGGTATGACCGACGAGATCGCCATCATGTATATCGCGGTGATCGTGGCGGTGAGCGTGATGATGCTGGCGGCGACGCCGCTCGCCAATTTCATCGCCAGGAATCCCACAATCGTCATGCTGGCGCTCGGCTTCCTGCTGATGATCGGCATGACGCTGATCGCCGACGGCATGGGCTACCATGTGCCCAAGGGCTACATCTATACGGCGATGGGATTTTCGGCGCTGGTCGAGGGGCTCAACATGCTGGCGCGGAACCGCAAGAAGCAGAGGTCCGGCGAAGGGCATTGAGGCCGCAGCCACAGCGGCCGGCCTCTACCCGGCCGAGAGGCCCTTGGGGTAACGGTCGCCGATCAGGCCGAGCGTCAGCCCCTGTTCCAGCCACGCCTTGGCTCCGGCCAGCACAAGCGTGAAGCCGCCGGTTGAATCGATCGCCTGGCTGACCTGCTCGTCGCCGGAGCCGGCGAAGCCGAAATTGCGGACTTCGAGGAAGGTCGCATCGCCAGGCATCTGGGTGAAGGTCCAGACCACCATGGTCGGCGGCTCGCTCCACTGCATGACGATCTTTTCGTTGGGAACGATCTCGCTGACCTCGACCCTGGTCGAGACGCCGTACATGCGCCATTCCCACTCGACCGGCTTGCCGCCATCCAGCCTTCCGCTTGAATGCGTGAACCAGAATTTCGTGGTGATCGCCGGGTCGACGATGGCCTCGAAGACCTCGGCAACCGGCCGGCGGATCAGCATTGCGGTTTCAGCGGTCGGGGCTTCTTTGAGTTCCACTGGATCCTCCTGAAATTGGTCAGGGCAGGTTGATCTGCCAGGAGACGCCGGACCGGTCGTTGAGCCAGGCGAAACGGCGGCTGAAGCCGTAATTGCCGGGCGGCATCAGGAACGAACCGTCCTTGGACAGAACGTCGATAATGCGCTCGTGTTCCTGGTCGGACGAACAGTCGACAAAGAACGAGAATGACGGCGTGAAGGCGAAAGCGTGATGCACCGGGCTGTTGAAGATCATCACCTCCGTGCCTCCTATCGAGGCGCGTGCCAGCTTGACGCTTCCCTCGGGTCCATCCTCGCCTGCACCGTAGCGCGTGACGTCGAGGATGCTGCTTTCCGGAATGGTCTCGCAATAGAGGGTCATGGCCTCCTCGGCCCGGCCTTCGAACATCAGGAACGGGGTTACTTTCACAGCAATCCTCCCTGGCTCCGAGATTGGGCTCAGATGTTGGTTTCGTTGGCGGGCTCGCCCTTCAACTCGGCGCGATAGTAGCCGTCGCGCAAATTGATGCCGTATTCGAGATAGGCCTTCATGCAGGCCAGCATCTGCGACCAGCCCTCGCAATTGAGGTAGGATTTCTTAAGGCCAACCTCGCCTTCGCGCCAGCCGCTCTCGGCGATGGTGACGAAGGTGCCGCCGTCATCCAGCCGTTCGAAATTCATCTCGATCCGGGTCTTGTAGGCTGGTTTGCCCTCGGCGTCGGTCGCGTCCCAGCGCAGCACGATGCGCTTGTCTTTCGTCACTTCGTCCACTTCGACAGGCACCGTCTTCCACCAGGTCACGGTGGTGCCGGCGACCAGTGGGGCGGAGGCGCCGCCGATGGTGGTGAAGTAGCCGCTGAGCTTCGTCGGATTGACCACCGCGTCGAAGACCTCGGCGACCGGTTTGCCGATGCGCCCGGAAATCCTGAATCCAAGGGACATATCCACAGCTCCTTCCTTGATCGTCCAAACGATATGTTATAGAAATATAACATGTCAAGTCAAACCGCGGACGACCATGTTTTCAAGGCTTTGGCGCATCCGCGCCGGCGCGAGCTGCTGGACCGCCTGAAGGATCAGCCGAGGACCACGGGCGCGCTCTGCGAGGCTTTTCCGGACATGGACCGCTGCACAGTGATGATGCATCTGAAGGTGCTCGAAGAGGCCGATCTGGTCGTGGCGCGGCGCGAGGGGCGCGAACGCTGGAACCATCTCAACGCTTTGCCGATCAAGCAGATCCACGACCGCTGGATCAGCCAGTATGCCGGCCACGCGATCACCATCCTCGACCGGCTCAAATCCGATCTGGAGGGTTGATCCGGTCCGCGCCAGACATATGCCAGGCTGCCTTGACACCGGGCCGACGGCGCGGCTGGACGAATTGAGCCGATTTATCTATAAGCCGGCCATTCCGACAGAGAGCGCCGCATGCCTTCGCAGGCATGGCCCAGACGTTCTGGAAATTTGAATTCGAGCATTTTGCCGATGCCGGGTCATCGCGCCCGGTCGAAAAATGCTCTAGCCGAACACGACAGGGGTGCCATGGCTGGCCATTCACAGTTCAAGAACATCATGCACCGCAAGGGCCGTCAGGACGCGGTGCGGTCGAAAATGTTTTCCAAGCTGGCGCGCGAAATCACCGTCGCCGCCAAGACCGGCACGCCGGACCCGGCGATGAACCCGCGGCTGCGTCTTGCCGTGCAGAACGCCAAGGCTGTCTCGATGCCGAAGGACAACATCCAGCGCGCCATCAACAAGGCTTCCGCCGGCGACGGCGAAAACTACGAAGCCGTGCGCTACGAGGGCTACGGCCCGGGCGGCGTGGCACTGATCGTCGAGGCGCTGACCGACAACCGCAACCGCTCGGCCTCGAACGTACGCGCCGCCTTCACCAAGGCCGGCGGGGCGCTCGGCGAAACCGGATCGGTGTCGTTCATGTGGAACCGGGTTGGCGAGATCTACTATCCGGCCTCGGCCGGTGACGCCGACAAGGTGATGGAAGCCGCGATCGAAGCCGGCGCGGACGACGTGGAGTCGGACGAGGAAGGCCACACCATCTACTGCAGCTTCGAGAATCTCGGCGACGTGTCGAAGTCGCTCGAAGCCGCGCTTGGCGAAGCGGAATCGGTGAAGCCGATCTGGCAGCCGCAGAACAATGTCCCGGTCGATGAAGAGCGGGCGCAGTCGCTGATGAAGCTCGTCGCCACCCTCGAGGACGACGACGACGTACAGAGCGTCTACGCCAATTTCGAGGTCGACGACGAGACGATGGCCAAGCTCAGCGCGGCCTGACCGGCTGCGCGATCCGATATGAACGAGAAGCCGCTTCCGACCATCCGCATCACCTACTGCACGCAATGCCTGTGGCTGTTGCGTGCAGGCTGGATGGCGCAGGAACTGCTGTCGACCTTCGGCACCGATCTCGGCGAGGTGACGCTGGTGCCGGGCACCGGCGGCATCTTCACCATTGCTTGCAACGATCAGCTTATATGGGAGCGCAAGCGCGACGGCGGCTTTCCGGACGCGGCGAAACTCAAGCAGCTGGTCCGCGACGTCATCGACCCGGATCGCGATCTCGGTCATGCCGACCGCAAAACGCACAAGAAGACAGACCCCGCCTGAGGCGGGGTTTTTGCATGGCGGAGTGCTGTCTTCAGATCAAAGCCATGATGAAGCATGCCATCGCCACGATCGCGGTGATGGTGCGGACATGGTTCCACATCACCCATTCGCTCAGATAGTTTGTCCATACCGTGGCGCCGTTCGCGCTCGCCGGATCGACGGCAGCGAGCGCGTCGTTGAGCGGCACGTTGAAGACCATGGTCACGATCGGGTTGCCGATCAGGTAGATCACAGCGCCGGCAAGCAGCCAGAACGAGCCCGGCTGGCTCCAGCCCATGATGGCGGCCGCGATCAGCGCCAGGCAGATCAGGCCGGTGCCGAAGAGCGCCGTCATGAAGGTCGGCGTGATCACGGTGACGTTGATCGAATTCATTGCGGCGATGCCGCCCGCCGCCGGCAGCCGGGCAAATGCCGGCATGACG
>NZ_RZSC01001439.1:0-641 GCF_003998155.1 Mesorhizobium sp. M1E.F.Ca.ET.063.01.1.1 | reverse complement strand
ATTCCGAGATATTGACGAATCCGTTCTGGGCCTCGGCGATCAGGTCGTCGGTGACGCGGCTGATCAGTCGGTCTGCGGCGGCCCAGGCCTCATCCTCAGTTTCGCGAACGATCAAATGGATGCGAAGGCCGAAGCGGATCGTTCGGCCTTGCGCCGCTGCGGCCTGCCTGACCCGCCCGATCTTTTCGGCGAGCTGGTCCACCGGTTCGCCCCAACTCAGATAGGCGTCCACGTGCTTGGCGGCGATCGCAATGCCGGCGTCGGACGAACCTCCGAACCACAGTGGAGGATGGGGCTGTTGAACCGGCGGGAAGGAAATGTCGGTGCCGTGGGCGGAAAGATACTTGCCCTCGAAATCCGCCGGTTCACCTGAAAGGATTCGCCGCCAGATGGTCAGGAACTCGTCGGTCTGCGCGTAGCGGTCGTCATGGTTGAGCTTGTTGCCGTCACCGGCGAGGTCGGCTGGATCCGCGCCGGTGACGACATTGAGCAGCACCCGGCCGCCGGAAATCCTGTCCAGCGTGGCGGCATGGCGCGCAAACAGGGCCGGCGTCCCGCTGCCCGGCCGGAGCGCCACGAGGAATTTCAGCCGTTCGGTCAGCGGGATCAGGCCGGCTGCAACGATCCAGGCGTCCTCGCAC
>NZ_RZSC01001438.1:0-645 GCF_003998155.1 Mesorhizobium sp. M1E.F.Ca.ET.063.01.1.1 | reverse complement strand
CTGCGGCGTACGATGCCGCCGACCCTTACTCTCACGACATCGCCGTCCGGCCACTCGCCGCCCGCCCGCCGGCGCTGAACGTCGGCATCCCGGCCAAGGCCGATCTGAAATTCTTCGGTGACGCATCGATGCAGGCCGGCTTCGAAGCCGCTCTTGCCGCGCTGGAAGCGTCGGGCGCCAAGCTCGTCGAGATCCCGTTCGGCGACTTCTACGCCACGGCCGACCTTCTCTACGAAGGCGCCTGGGTGGCGGAGCGCTATGCGGCGATCCGCGATTTCTTCGAGGCAAACGAAGCAGCGCTCCACCCGGTGACGCGCAAGATCATCGGCGGCGCCAGAAACCTGTCGGCCGCCGACGCCTTCCGCGGACTCTATGCCTTGCAGGCCTACAAGGCGCGGCTTGCCCCTGTCATCGCCTCCGTCGATCTCTTCTGTGTGCCGACCGCGCCGACCCACTACACGGTCGACGACGTGCTTGCCGATCCGATCGCAACCAACAGCCGGCTTGGCACCTACACGCATTTCGTCAATCTGCTCGACATGTGCGGCATCGCCGTGCCGGCCGGCACGCGCGACGACGGCCTGCCGATGAGCGTTACGCTTTTGGCCGCCGCCGGCCGGGACGGCCTCGCCGCGGCGGCCGCAC
>NZ_RZSC01001437.1:0-648 GCF_003998155.1 Mesorhizobium sp. M1E.F.Ca.ET.063.01.1.1 | reverse complement strand
ACCTTGCCGAGGCGCGGCCGTTCCATCCGGTGGACGCCAGCGGCAAGTCGGCCTTCTCCGACAAGGACGATCCGCTGACGGCGATCTGCCGCGAGGTCGCGCCGCAAGACGGCGAAGCCATGCTGGTCAAGCAGGAAGCGAGCGCCTTCGGCAAGAACGATTTTGGCGACAAGCTCAAGGCGTCCGGCATCGAATGGCTGGTCATTGCCGGCGTCTGGACCGAGGCCTGCATCGACGCCACAGTGAAGGATGCCGTGGCCCGCGGTTTTCGCGTGCTGCTGGTCAAGGACGCCTGCGGCAGCGCGAGTGCCGCCATGCGCCAGACCGGCATCCTCAACCTCGCCAACCGGCTCTATGGCGGCGCCGTCACCAACACGCTCGACGCCTGCCGGCTGATGGCGGGCGATACGGTGAAGGTGTGGCAGGTCGAGGGCTCCGTGCCGCTGCGCTTCACCTTCGAGAACGCGGCGCGGCTCTACGCCGAGCTCTGACGGCGGTGGCCGGCGATCCATCCGATCCGGCCGGGCGCGGCAAATATGCCGCCCTGCTCGACCCGGAACTCTGGGACTATATCGACACGGTCAATGGCTGGTACCCGCCCGAGATCGCGGCGTCGCCGATCGCCGAGCAGCGTGCGGTCTACAACCG
>NZ_RZSC01001436.1:0-649 GCF_003998155.1 Mesorhizobium sp. M1E.F.Ca.ET.063.01.1.1 | reverse complement strand
TATCGCCAGCAAGGGCAAGATAAAGGCCGCCGCCGGCAATGCCTTGGAATCCCGCTACAGCGGTGAAATCCAGAAGAAGCTCGCCCGCGCCAACCGTCGCGTTTCGAAATCGATCCAGGCCAAGGCTCGCAACAATGCCAGGGTGGTTTTCGTCGTCGCGGCCGACGGCAGCGTCAGCGACCTGCAGCTCACTGAAAGTTCAGGGTCCGCCGAGCTCGATCAGTTCGCTTTGACGCTGGTGCGCAAGCAAGCCCCGTTCCCTCCCATTCCGCCCGAGACCGGAAGGTCGAGTTGGGTGTTCAAGGCGCGGATCGGCCCTTTTTAAAGCCTTCGCCATCCTAATAGTTAGAATTCATCCATTTCGAAAGGAAGCCAATGTACATCGCCATGAACCGCTTCAAGGTCCAGAACGGCTCGGAAGAAGCCTTCGAGGACGTCTGGAAGAACCGCGACTCCAGCCTTTCCGAGATGCAGGGCTTCAAGGAGTTCCACCTGCTGCGCGGTCCGGTCAACGAGACCGAGGGCTATACGCTGTTCGCCTCGCATACCGTCTGGGCAAGCCAGGAGGATTTCGTCGCGTGGACGAAGTCGGAGAACTTCCGCGCCGCCCACCGCAACGCCGGCACCTCGAAGGTGCACTATCTCGGCC
>NZ_RZSC01001435.1:0-651 GCF_003998155.1 Mesorhizobium sp. M1E.F.Ca.ET.063.01.1.1 | reverse complement strand
GATATGGGGTCCGGCCCCGGCAGATCGAAATGCTGGCAGAGCTTGCCAACTGTCGCAGAGACTGACTCGTCACTGCCCGCAAAGCCCGTAATGCCAGCAATGTCATACCTCACGCTTAACCGGGAACATTCGCGGATCAGCGCATCAAGATTGCCTGAATCGACTTGGATTGCCTCAAGCTTTTCGGCCGCAAGATAATCGTATTGAGTTGGGTCGGCCGACAGGGTAATTGGACGAAGACCAAGACGCTGAGCCGCTTGGACGTACCGCAGGCCTGTATCCCTTGGATGGCCTTCAATCAGGATGAGCGCTCTCTGTTCCATTGGCGATGACCTCCATTGCGTGCTGTGCGGCGGTCTCAGCGTAAACAGGCTTCAGCTTTGTAGCCGTGCGACCCCGGACACGTACTAAGTACCAGCGTCAGCGACCTGCAGTCGCAAAGGTTCTGTAAATTTGTTTGAAGGACCTGTTACACGACTGAATTGGTGGGTTTCTCGGTGGTGTCGCGGCATAGCAGGGCGCCAAGCCCTCGAGCCTGAGCTCGAACCGCGACCGGGACCCCCAATTCCGTCACGTGGATCGGCGCTCCCCATTTTCAGGTGGATCGCAATAGAGCACATGAGCTGACAGAGCGCTTGGTGATGTGTGCTT
>NZ_RZSC01001434.1:0-652 GCF_003998155.1 Mesorhizobium sp. M1E.F.Ca.ET.063.01.1.1 | reverse complement strand
CACCAGCAGCGTGCCGGCCTGCAGGAAGGCGTAGATGGCGGAAAGGACGATGTAGGCCCAAAGGATCCACTTGGCCCCGTTGGCATCGCGGCTGCGGCGCCAGGCGATGTTGCCGCGCAGCGCAACGAAGAGAAGAGACACAATAAGCGCGGCGCCGGCCAGGCCCTGCCGCGACGAACCCGGCATCGAATCGATCAATCCCGCAAAGCCGATCGTTGCGGCAATGCAGAGCACGATCGCCACCGCCTCCGCTATGAACAGAGCGAACGAATAGAAGAAGAAACGCAGACGGCCGATATTGGACGTGAACATATGCCACCCCACCGTTGCAATAACGATGGACCAAAACCGAATAATATTCGGTTACTTCGAAGGCTCAGGGCTTACAGATTTTAACTTTCTTTGTCCGCCACTCGTTTCCGTGCGGCCGGCAGCCGCCTCGGATCGTCTCCCGGCGAGCCGTCGCCGCGCGGCATTGCCGGAGAGAACCGGTCGAGCGACGAGATGATGCCGCGCAGCACCTTCAGTTCCGGCTCGGCGAATCCTGCCCGCGTCAGCACGGCGCGCAGATTGTCGACCATCTTCGGCCTCTTCTCCTCCGGCCGGAAATAGCCGCGCGCCTCGAGCGCGCCTTCCAGATAGGTGAACAGGC
>NZ_RZSC01001433.1:0-653 GCF_003998155.1 Mesorhizobium sp. M1E.F.Ca.ET.063.01.1.1 | reverse complement strand
ACATTAGGCGCTCGATGGGCGCCTTCAATGAGAAGGCCGGTTCATAGTGAACGAACTGTCACTATCCACAACACATATCATAATGCGTTTCTGTCCCATCAGGGGTTGAAGATTGCCAGACCAATTGATTTCAGGTGTCGACTTTCGAAGGGTGGTCGCGAAGAATCTCAGTCATTGATTTTGTACGCAAATGACAGTTCTGGCTGCGAACCGTTACGTTCGTGTGCGCTATAGAATGCATGCCGCGAACCGCCAGTTTGCGGTCGCGATGAAGAGCGCGATTGTCAGAGACTTGTCCATTCTAAAGGGCGGCCCGGCTTCGGATCTCGTGACGGGAGATGCCTTGGACCGGGCCTAGCTGGTCATAAGGCGGGGTGAGCCCCCTGCCCAGCATTCTTACACGATGAGCGTCATGGTAGCCCAATGCAAGGCCCTGAAAAGCCGAATGGTTAGCCGCACGGAGTAGCCGCCGATGGCCAGCTCCTTGCTCGGACGCGGCCATGGCCGCCAGTGAACAAGTAGCGCAGGCGCCGAAGCCCGTGAAACGGACAGCGTTGCCGATCGCCGTCCCGATCTCGGCGGCCAGTCGGATAGCAATCTGCCGCACAACCCACCCCTCCATGGCAGTTCAATTGCGCGCTTCCGGATTGCTC
>NZ_RZSC01001432.1:0-653 GCF_003998155.1 Mesorhizobium sp. M1E.F.Ca.ET.063.01.1.1 | reverse complement strand
GTGTGGCTTCGCGTTTCCCCATACTTTGCGAGCGACGCGCTCGCGCTGCTGCGAAACGGACGATCTTTGTTCCTGGCTATACACGAGCGCAAAACGAACCGCTCGCGCTGGGTTCAGAGCGTGAGCGTGCAAACCACCAACCCTGCAGAAGAATAGATCCTAGTGCGGGAGCCTGCGCTCTGGGAGAAATGGCCGAGATAGGCAATGTCTTCGGCGCGATTGTTTTTTGCGCCGGCGCATTTTTTCGGGCAAAAAGCGGAATGGAGAGATGGCGAATTGGTTGGGGCATCAAGTGCGTGCAGGCCTACCGTGGGTTCTAATCCTACTCTCTCAGCCAGCACCTGCGAAGTGCAGATGAGCGAACTGCTCAGGCGGGCTCGAGCCGTCGGCGGGGAACAACCGCCCAACAGCTGTCGGACCAGGAGGATGAACCATGCCGGACGAGACCTTGAACAAACCCAAACCGCGTCGGGGGTCGCTCCCCGTAGGGCGCTGCTACAGATGTCCTCAACTAGCGCCATCATCTTCGCCATCGGCTTCTTGGCCTTCGCCGCTTCGGCACCAGGCGCCGAGCTCCAGCGAAGCTGCATCGAGCCGCCTGCGACAGTTATCGAGCTTACGGGCGTAAACACTAAACATGCGCGGGCCAAGGC
>NZ_RZSC01001431.1:0-657 GCF_003998155.1 Mesorhizobium sp. M1E.F.Ca.ET.063.01.1.1 | reverse complement strand
GTCATGGATCGCGCGGGCGAGAACCTCCTTGCCGGAGCCGGTCTCACCATGGATCAGAATCGGAATTGAGGTGCGCGCCAGCTTGGCGGCACGGCACTGCATCGCCGCCATCACCGGGTCGCCGCCTGAAAGCTCGGCGATCGGCTTCGGCAGCAGCTCGACGGGAACGCGGCGTCCGCTCGGCGGCTGCGGTTCGATCGCGTGCGCGAAGAGGGCGCTGCCGTTGCGGCCGAACACCAGCCGCTCCTCGGTCGGGCGTCCACGCGTCAGGTTCGGCAGGTCGTCGATGTCCATGTCGAGATAGCGCGAGATCGGCTGGCCGATCTTCGACACAAAGGGCGAGCTGACCGCGGTGCTGGACATTTCGCTGCTGCGTTCGCCGCAGCCGAAAGTCAGCCAGAACCTCGCGCTGCACCTGGTGACCTCTTCCGCGCGACGCATCGAGCTCGCCAATTTGATGGCGCAGATGCACTCCGAATGGGTGTTGCGCTTTTCGCGCTCGCCGGAGTTCCTGGACGTCGATCCGGAAGCGGCGATCGCGCTCGATGCTTCCGGCCGCATCCTCGGCACGACGCGCGGCGCAGCGCTGCTTTTGGCGCAGGCCGGCGGTATCGACTGGAGGCATTCGCCGTCGCCGATCGGCCAGCCGATCTCGCG
>NZ_RZSC01001430.1:0-660 GCF_003998155.1 Mesorhizobium sp. M1E.F.Ca.ET.063.01.1.1 | reverse complement strand
ACTACGCGGATGCCGACAAGAACCCGGCCAAGCCGTCGATTTCGGTGACGGACGATGGCGGCACAGCGCTGAAGCTCGCCGACAATTCGCCGAAATCGGTGCGCGACGGTATCCCGAAATTCGTCTCCGACGGCAATCTGACGCCGGATTTCTACGCTGTGAACACAATGCAGCCGCCATACCAGCCGAGCGGCAATGATCCGGCGCCCGGCGGCGATCCGCTCCTCGCGGACCCGTCCAAGCCGACAACGCTGCCGCCGCAGACGGAGCCGACCATCGGCGATATGCTCAGTCTCAAGCAGGTCAGCTGGGCATGGTACTCGGGCGCCTGGCAGTACACGCTCGACCATGGCAATCACACGCCGATCCCGAATTTCCAGTACCATCACCAGCCGTTCAACTATTACGCCAACTACGCGCCGGGCACCGAGGCCAGGCGGGAACACCTGCGCGACGCCGGGCTGGCTGGCGTGAGCTTCATTCAGGCGATCGACGACGGCGCCCTGCCTCAGGTCTCCTTCTACAGGCCGCAGGGCAATCTCAACGAGCATTCCGGCTATGCCGACATCCAGGCGGGAGACCGCCATATCGCCGATGTCATCAGCCATCTGGAGAAGAGCCCGCAATGGCCGCATATGCTGGTCGTTGTCGCCTATGACG
>NZ_RZSC01000142.1:0-10640 GCF_003998155.1 Mesorhizobium sp. M1E.F.Ca.ET.063.01.1.1 | reverse complement strand
GTTCGGGGCGCTGCAATGGGCGCGCATCGCCTCGCCCTACCGGCTGCTCGACGAGAGCGATAGCGTGGCCCAGTGGTTCGAGCGCTGTCTCGACCTGCATGGCGGGATCGGCCGGCAGGTTGCGGCCGCGGCTTGACGCTGGCGATCTCCCCCCTCGAGGGGGAGATGTCGCCGAAGGCGACAGAGGGGGTCGCCTCAACTGCCGCGACGCCATGAGGCGGCGAAAGAAGAGGCCGGCGCTCCACGCGAGACGACCCCCTCTGGCCGCTTCGCGGCCATCTCCCCCTCAAGGGGGGAGATTTGCCGCTGCCGTCACTTCGCTTCATCCTTCTGGACCAGCCTGACGCAGATCGGGTCACCCTTTTCCATGCGCGCGCATTGCCATTCCGGGCCGAAGCCGAAATTCTGCTGCCCGCGCTGTGGAAAGAACAGCAGGACCAAGACGATCCCGGCGAGAACCACGGCCATCAACAGGATGCCGGCGACATCGCCGCGTCTTAGGTAAGGCCAGTTCATCGCTTCCGGCTCCGCTGCCGCGACGCCCCGACCTGCACGCGAAGCGCGCTCGCAGCCGTCTAATTATCCCGCAAAGAGCCGGCCTTGACCAGAAGCCGCCTCCCCTTGGCAAGCCGCCGGGCGGCTTGTATAGAGCCCGCCACTCCAATTTCCATTCCCAGAACAAGGACGACCCAATGGCGATCGAACGCACCTTCTCCATGATCAAGCCGGATGCGACCAAGCGCAATCTGACCGGCGCCATCACCAAGATGCTGGAAGACGCAGGCCTGCGCGTCATCGCATCGCGCCGCGTGTGGATGAGCCGCCGCGAGGCCGAAGGCTTCTACGCCGTCCACAAGGAGCGTCCTTTCTTCGGCGAGCTCGTCGAGTTCATGTCGTCGGGCCCGACCGTCGTGCAGGTGCTCGAGGGCGAGAACGCCATCGCCAAGAACCGCGAAGTGATGGGCGCCACCAACCCGGCCAATGCCGCCGAGGGCACCATCCGCAAGGTCCACGCGCTGTCGATCGGCGAGAATTCGGTGCACGGCTCGGACGCGCCGGAAACCGCCGCGCAGGAGATCCGCTACTGGTTCTCCGACACCGAGATCGTCGGCTGAGCCGGCAGTTTCGGCTTGCAATGAAGGCGGCCCCGGGCCGCCTTTTTTGTTGCACTGGGGTGGGCAGGCCGGCCGGGTGCCCTAATTCGCTTCAACCGGCGACAAGTGACAAGGGCGTCGTCGGCTGTGAGCGACCATCGCGCTTCCGCCCGCGAGAAGGGAGGGAAGCATGATCAAACCCCATGTTTCCAAAAGTGGCGTTGCCTATCCGGACGATCTCGTCCTGTTGAAGCGTATCTATGACCAGGTCTGCGAGGAGCGGGGCATCGCCCGCGGCAGCCCCGAGGCCTCCGAGTTGGCGATCGAAGCCATGAAGCTCTTTTCCGCCGGTATTTTCGACGAAGACGCGATCGGCCGCCGTCTTCGCCATGGCTGATCGGTCGGCCGAGCTCAATTCCCTTCACCGTAGCGGATGACCTCGACCTTCTCCTTGGTGATCAGGCAGCTCATGGTCAGCGCCTTGATCTCAGGGATCAGCGCATCGATCTTCTCCGGCGCGTCGACGATCTCGACGACGATTGGCAGATCCTGCGACAGCCGCAGAATCTTGGCGGTGTGGAGCACGCTCGAGCGGCCGAAGCCGAGCGGTCCCCTGAGCACGGTCGCGCCCGCCATGCCGGTCTCTCGCGCCTTGATGACGATCGCCTCGTGCAACGGCATGCCGTCGGCTGCCCTGTCGTCCTCGCCGAAGAATATCCTGAGCAGCACGCATTGGCTGGGAAGTTCCATGTTCTCCTCCCTGGTCACCTGGTGATCGGCAAGCGGTTGAGCCTGGCTGCCATGAGATAGCCGAGCCAGGCCGAGGCAAGCGACAGCACCACCACACTGACAAGATAGGTCGTGGCGAGGCCGAGGTCGCCCTCGAAAAGCAGGATGAAGGTGTCGAGGCTCACCGACGAAAGGGTGGTGAGGCCGCCGCAGAAACCGCCGGTGACGAACTGGCGGCCGGCCGGGCCGACCATCAGGCGCCCGTCCGGCCGGGTCAGCGTAGCGAAGAACATGATCACAAGGGAGCCGACCACGTTGACGAAGGCAGTGGCATAAAGCGCGCTCAAGCCCAGCAGCGAGACGATGACGTAGCCTGAGAGAAAGCGCACCAGCGAGCCGATCGCCGCGCCGCAGCCGACCGAGAGATAGAGGCGAAACTCCGTCTGCCTGTCGTTTCCGGACATGACGCCCTACCCCGCTATCCAGACGACAGCCCGGAAGCCCAGGGCGACCGCAAGCACGCAAAGCGCCGACGAAGCGACGATGTTGAAGACGGCGAGCCGCCGCTCGCCATCGAGCGCCAGGTTCAGCGTCTGCAGGCAGAAGGACGAGACCGTGGTGTAGCCGCCGAAGAGGCCGACCACGATCAGGTCGCGCACGAATTCGGCGGAAAAGACGCCGCCGATCATCCGCGCCGCGCCGGCGAAGGCGCCGATGGCGAGCGCGCCGGAGACGTTGACCACCAGGGTGCCCCAGGGAAAGGTCTCGCCGACGCTGCGGCCGACAAGGCCCGACAGAAAGAAGCGGGATATGCCGCCGAAGAAACCACCGACCAGGACCAGGGCGCAAGCCGCAAGGGTCATCGCTTCAAATGCCTTTCCAAATGTGATTCCACTTAAGGAATCACCTCATGAAAACAGGCATGTTGCGAGCGGAAAAACAAATCCTGCCGCGCGAAAGCACGCCTGGCAGGAGTCATCGGCCCAGATACGAAACGCTCGGGCGGTTTCGGGGGAACCCCATCCCCATTTTTGCACCGGCAAACTAGGTCCTTCCGCCATCCCGGTCAATCGGCTGGAGAAAGTTGGCAGGCGCGTCGAAACGGCGATGCCATGAATTTGCAATGGAACGACGAAGGCCGTGATTTACCACTCACTCCCGAGACATCGTACTTTGACTACGGCCGCGCCGCTGCATCGCCTTGTTTGCTTGTGATTTTTCGCACCCGTGTGCCTGTGCTAATATGGATGTGCGGTAGCCCGTCCATTACGAAGGTCAGTCAAATGGCTGCCAACCGGGGAATCGCGTCCGCGATCGAGGATTGCTACGACGCCGCCTTCGAATTCGGGCGGTGGCCGCGGGCCTTGCAAAACCTGGCCGATTCCCTGGGCGTGACGAGTTGCGCTATCCGCACCCACGATAACACGCATCCGTTCCGCAGCGATCAACGCAAGCGAACCAGACCGACGCCGGACTCACTGGAGCACGCTGAATTCACGGAGCTCTGGGTCGAGAATGCCCGAGACGCGCCCGACCCGCATCCGGAAAGGGAGCCGCGGCTGCCGAAACCGGCGCCCTACTTCACTGTCGAAGACGAAATCTCCACGCCGGAGGAAAGAAAGCTCCTGCCCTATTATCAGGAGATAGCCCGTCCGGGGCATCGCGAGTTGTGGGCCGCCGTTGTCTTCCCGGTCAGGCGACGCAAATGGGTCCTGTCGATGTACCGCGATGCCACAAGGAGCGACCCCTTTGACACATCCGAGGCCGACCATTTTCTGCGCGTGGCACCGGACCTGATCCGCATCATCAGTCTGGCCGAGAAGATCTGGGATGTTTCGCTCGACCCGGCATTGGCCGTGCTCGACCAGTTCAATTGCGCTGCGGCGCTGCTCGACTGCCGCGGCGGCGTGACGCGTTCCAATGTACATGCAGATGCCCTGTTCGGTTCCGGTCTCATGATCCGCCATGGCCGCATCCATGCAGCCGACCGAGAGAGCGATTCCAGCCTGCAGCGCATGATTGGTGCGGCCGTTTCCAGTGCGCGGGACAAAGCGTTCCAGAGCGAGCCGGCCGTCATCACCCGTGACGGGTCGTTCTGGCTACTGGCCGAGATCGTGCCGATGACGTCATTCGTGCACGATCTGTTCAATGGCGGCGACTTTCTGCTTTGCTTCACCGATCCTGTCAGCGAACGGGCGCCGCCGGCGTGGTTGCTCCGGCATGCTTTCCAACTGACCCCGGCCGAAGCGCGACTGGCTTCCAGCCTCGCCACCGGCTGCGGGATCGAGGCGGCGAGCGAGCGATTGGCGATCGGCCACGAAACCGCCCGAACCCAGCTGAGGGCAATCCTCGACAAAACGGGAACGCATCGCCAGGCCGAGCTCGCGGCACTGCTGTCGCGCTTGCGAGTGCCTTCAAAACCCTGATTGACGCCCTCACCCGTTCGGGTGAAGCGCGCATCCGTCTGCCAGCGCAGATTTCCTTATCCGATTGCCGAACCGTATGGCGCCGCGCCGCGACGGATGGCAGCAATGTTAGGCTGGAAGAACAGACTCGCCCCGCCCAAGAGATCGAGGCCGACAGGATGTCTCTTGGTCTTGTCGCTCCTTGTCAGCAGCCCCTGCTCGCCAATAGCGGCCGGCGGGCTCCGAAAACCCGACGTCGACCTCGAACTGGTGCTTGCCGTCGACGTCTCTTCCTCGATGAGTCTCGCCGAGCAGCGGGTTCAACGCGACGGCTATATCAGCGCATTCCGCCACCCCGACCTTGAACGGGCCATAGGATCGGGGGCGCGCGGCGCGATCGCGGTGTCTTACCTTGAATGGGCCGGGCCAAAGTATCAACGCGTCGTTCTGCCATGGACGACTATCAGCAGTGCTGGGGATGCAAAGCGTTTCGCTGATGCCCTCTCCGCAAAGCCGATCGTCGCGGAAGCGGGTACCTCCATTTCCGGTGGGCTGCTGGCGGCGGCCGGCCTGTTGGCGCACAGCCAGGCGGCAGGCGAGCGCAGGGTAATCGACATATCCGGCGATGGCCCAAACAATGCCGGCCTGCCGGTGCGGCCCATACGGGAGATGCTGACGGGCCTGGGGATCACCATCAACGGCCTGCCAGTGTCTCTGCCGCATGAAGGCTCCAGCAGCTATCAATCCTTTGCCCCGCGATATCTTTCCTCGTACTACGAGAATTGCGTCATCGGCGGGCCGGGCGCATTCGTGATCGGAATTGACGATCTCGCCATGTTTGAAGCAGTGATCCGTCGAAAGCTGCTTCTGGAGATCGCAGGACTGCCCGCGCGGCCCAGACTCGTTTCCTATACCCAGCCAGGCTCCCCTGCATTCGACTGTTCGATGCCTGGAACTGTTGCGCGCTAGCTGGTTGATGGCGACCTGCTCCGCCGGCAGGCAGACGCCATCAAAGCCGGGCCTACGGATCAACTGTGAATTCGGTCCACATGCCCGCTGCATAGTGACCTGGCTGGTTGCAGATCAGCAGATACTTTCCAGCCTTGAGATTGACCATCAACGTGCCTGACGCGCCGGGTTTGAGGTCCGACACCTCGCCCTTGTCGCCGGCCTTGTCTTCTTCAACGCGGTTCTGGGCGTTGATGTACGGAAGCTGCCGGCCGGGATTTGCAAGGTGGATGACGATCATTTCGTGGACCCTGTCCTTGGAGTCATTCTTCACATTGAATGTGACTTTTCCGGCCTTCACTTCTGGGGGCGAAACCTTGATGCCCATGGTCGCCTTGGCGGTATCGACGCTTGGCATCGCATAAGCGAGCCCGATCGCCATCGTTGTCGTCGCGCCTTTGTCCCACAGCGAGACATTGACAACCGATGCGGCCTGAGCGGCGCTTGCGCCTCCCGCTATCAGCATTGCAGCAGTCAGCCCGACCGCCGCTCGTATTGATGTGCGTTTCATGGTGACCTCCATCCAAACGACAGCGGGTGCGGCGTTCGTCAATCCGCAGCGTTGCAAACCCGGCAGGACGCCTCGGCGGCCAAGCTGCCCACAATGGGGGGATGTCCGGCAGGGGCGTTTTCCTGCCGGCATCGAAAGTTCTGCACCGCCGCTTAGCCTTCGCTGCAGTGTGACGTTACTTCGTTGACGTCACTTCGCTTGGCGCTCTTTCACATTCGCATGATCGTTCGCCGCGTCCGTGTCGGTGGCCGGCGTCTTGGTCTCCTCGCCGGTGAACGGACTGCCTTGTCCAGGCGCGAGGTCGCCGCTATGGCCGGCCTTGTTGGTCTGGTAGGGCTGGCTGTCAAGACTGAGGCCATGCTGTGTGGCATTGAACAGGTGGTCGTCCGCCTTCGCAATGCCGGCGAAGGCAATCAGCGATACACCCGCGGCAGCAAGGATGAGCGCGTGCTTTTTCATTTCTGGTCTCCTTTGAGTGGCCAGATCGATCCGCGCATTCGGTCCGGCGGTTTTGCCTGCCCGCCATATGAGAGGTAACGCGTCCGCAGTGCGGATTATTCCGGGAGATCGCGGGATATTGGCCGACGCGACGTCTCAAAAGGTCGGCGCGGCCTCAGCTCGCGGCGCTGAAGCGCAGGATGTCGCGGCCGTCCTTGTCGGCGATTGTGAGCTTGCCGGCGTCGATCCGGTAGGAAACAGCCTTGGTCAGCGCGTCGAACAGGGCCTTCTCCTCAACCATGACATCCTGTGCGCAGGCCATGCGAGTCGAGCCGATGTCGCCGATGGCGATCCTGTGCCCTGCCACCGTGGCGGTGGCGAAGTAGGTATTGCACGGGCCCTTGCCGCCGGCCTTGCCGGCCTCGCTGATGCGGAACGTCGCCCGCGGCTCGGCGATCGCGCCGATGCCGTCGATATATTCGACGAGCCAACTCTGGCCGTACAAGGCCGCGGCGTCCGGTTCGGCGGCGGGCGCAGCCATTTTCAGCACGACGGTCTGCGGCTTGCCATCCAGCGGATCGACCTGGTGGCGGGTATCGGTGACAAACAGCAGCCGGTCGTCGACGGTGATGCGGGCCTGCAGCGCATAGGTTCTGCCCGGCTTGATCGCTTGGGGATCGAAGCTGATCTCGAATTTGATCGGCACCTGGCCGGCCGGCACGATCTTGCGCTGGCCGATGATCGTCGCCGGCGCATCGGCCAGCGAAACATCCACGAGCTCGACCGAAAGCACCGCATCGGGCGGCAGCGCGATGCGCTCGTGATAGGTCGCCTCGCCGGCAATCGTCTTTTCGGCGGCACTGGTCAGCCCCGGCACGGCAAGCACGCCGACCACCAGCGGCACGAGGCCGAAGATGAAGAATTCCGCAATCCTGTCCAGCATGAGATTGCTCCGCCAAGCAAATCAACCGGTTTGCAAGGTCGGGACGGATTGCGGTCAATCAATGACCGCGGCCAGAGTTTATCCGCCTGGCGTCTTCCAGCGGCCGGCAGCTTCGTCGTCGGCTTCCTTTGCCTCGACCCAGCCGCCTTCGGAGCCGTCTGCGCGATGCTCCTTCTTCCAGAAGGGCGCGCGCGATTTCAGATAATCCATCAGGAAATTCGCTGCCTCGAAGGCCGCCTGCCGGTGCGCGGAGGCCGCCACAACCAGCACGATATTCTCGCCAGGCGCGATCTTGCCGTGGCGGTGGATGACGGTGAGCCCCTGCAGCGGCCAGCGCTCAATGGCCTCGGCGGCGATGCGGCCGATCTCGGCCTCTGCCATGCCTGGATAATGCTCGAGCTCGAGGGCCGACAGCGTGCCCGCTTCATCCCGGCAGAGACCTGAGAACGTCACCACGGCGCCGATATCCGCGCGGCCTCCGGTCAGGGCGGCGATCTCGGCGGCGACGTCGAAGTCCTCGCGCTGGACGCGGATGGCCGGCACGACAGCGCCCGCCATCTCAGCCTCCGGTCATCGGCGGGAACAGCGCGATCTCGCGCGCGCCCGCGATTTTCTCGCGGTGGCCGACATGTTCCTGGTTGATGGCGACGCGGATGACGTCCGGATATTGCAACGCGTTTTCGTATTCCTCGCCGCGCGACTTCAGCCAGCGTAATAGGTCGGCCACCGTCTCGATGCCGGCCGGCAGCTCGACATCCTCTTCCGGCTTGCCGATCCGCTCGCGTACCCAGGCAAAATAGATAAGACGCATCTCACTCGTCCATGATGTGCTTCAGGCCGGCGCGGAAATAGTCGTAGCCGGTGTAGAGGGTGACGAGCGCCGCGATCCACAGCAGGACCAGCCCGATCTGGGTGGTCAGCGGGAAGATCTTGTCGCCGGCCGGACCGACAAGCAGGAAAGCGATGGCGACCATCTGGATGGTGGTCTTCCATTTGGCGAGCTGCGTCACCGGCACCGAAACCTTCAGCGCTGCCAGATATTCGCGCAGGCCCGAGACCAGGATCTCGCGGCACAGGATGATGATCGCCGCCCAGAGCGACCAGCCGGCAATGCCGGCATGACGGTCGGTGTCGGCGGCCAAAAGCAGCAGGCAGGTGGCGACCAGGAGCTTGTCGGCGATCGGGTCCAGCATCTTGCCGATGTTGGATGTCTGTTGCCAGGCGCGCGCGAAGTAGCCATCGAAATAGTCGGTGATGGAGGCGAGCAGGAAAATGACCAGCGCCGACCAGCGGGCGAAGTCCGACGACTTCAGATGGCCTTCGAGGAAAAAGCACAGCACCACCAGCGGCACCGCGACGATGCGGGCGTAGGTGAGGATGTTCGGCAGGTTGAAAGCGCGCTGGGCCATTGTCTGATCGGGAACTCTTCTCCGCCTCCCGTACTCAAATCAGAAGCCGATGTGGGGGGTCAACAGGCGAGATTCGATTGGTCAGATGAAAATTGGCGCAAGAATGGTCAACTGTCATGAAAATGGTTGTAGACCAGCTTCGCCACGTGCTCTGAAATGCCGTCGACCTTGACCAGGTCCTCGACCGCGGCGCGGCTGACCGCCTTGGCGGTGCCGAATGCGAGCAGCAGCGCGCGCTTGCGGCCGGGGCCGATGCCGGCGATCTCGTCGAGCGGGCTTTTCACCATCTCCTTCTTGCGGCGGGCGCGGTGCGAGCCGATGGCGAAGCGGTGCACCTCGTCGCGCAGGCGCTGGACGAAATAGAGCACGGGGTCGCGCACCGGCAGCATGAAGCTCTCCCTGCCCTTGACGAAGAAGCGTTCGCGCCCGGCGTCGCGGTCCTGGCCCTTGGCGATGCCTATTGCCGCGACGCGATCCTCGATGCCGAGATCGGACAGGATCTTGCGCACCGCCGTCATCTGGCCCTGGCCGCCGTCGATCAGGATGACGTCGGGCCAGGCCGGGAAGCCGCCGTTTCCCTCGACGAGGTCCTCGGCAGCACCGTCCTCGGCTTCCGCGCCCGCCACGCCCGAAGATTTGGCGTCGCCGTGCTCCCTCAGCAGCCGCGAGAAACGCCGCTCCATCACCTCGCGCATCATGCCGAAATCGTCGCCCGGTGTGATCTCGGTCGAGCGGATGTTGAATTTCCGGTACTGGTTCTTCACAAAACCTTCCGGCCCGGCGACGACCATGGCGCCGACCGCATTGGTGCCCATGATGTGCGAATTGTCGTAGACCTCGACGCGCACCGGCGGCTTTTCCAGGCCGAAGGTCTCGGCGAAGCCCTGCAGCAGCCGCGCCTGCGTCGAGGTTTCCGCCAGCCTGCGGCCGAGCGCCTCGCGCGCGTTCTGCAATGCGTGGTCGGTCAGATCCTTCTTCTCGCCGCGCTGCGGCACCGAGATCGCTATCCTGCGCCCGGCGCGGGTCGACAGCGCCTCGGCAAGCAGCTCCTGCTCCTGCACCGCCTGGGAGAGAAGCAGCGCCCGCGCTGGCAGTTTGTCGTCATAGAACTGCGCCAGGAACGAGCCCAGCACCTCGGCTGGCTCCAGCGCCGGATCGGCCTTGGGGAAATAGGCGCGGTTGCCCCAGTTCTGGCCGGTGCGGAAGAAGAACACCTGGATGCAGGTCTGGCCGCCTTCCTGGTGGATGGCGAAGACGTCGGCCTCCTCGACCGTCTGCGGGTTGATGCCCTGATGCGCCTGCACATGCGAGAGCGCCGCCAGGCGATCACGGTAGATGGCGGCGCGCTCGAAATCGAGCGCCTCGGACGCCTGCTGCATGGCGGCCGAAATCTCGGTCTTCACCTTCTGGCTGCGGCCCGAAAGAAAGTCTTTCGCCTCGGCGACCAGCTCGGCATAGCCCTGATGCGAGATCTCGCCGGTGCAGGGACCGGCGCAGCGCTTGATCTGGTAGAGCAGGCAGGGCCGGGTGCGGTTCTCGTAAAAGGAGTCCGTGCAGCTTCGGAGCAGGAAGGCGCGCTGCAGCGAATTGATGGTGCGCCCGACGGCGCCGGCGGAGGCGAAGGGGCCGAAATAGTCGCCCTTGCGCGAGCGCGCGCCGCGATGCTTGTAGATGCCGGGCGAGACATGGTCGCCGGTGAGCAGGATGTAGGGGAACGACTTGTCGTCCCGCATGAGCACGTTGAAGCGGGGTCTCAGCCGCTTGATGAGGTTCGCCTCGAGCAGCAGCGCCTCGATCTCGGTGCGGGTGACGACGAATTCCATCGTCGCCGTCTCGCGCACCATGCGGCCGATGCGGGCGGTGTGGAAGCGCCCCTGCGCGTAATTGGTGACGCGCTTCTTCAGGCTGCGCGCCTTACCGACATAGAGCACGTCGCCGGCGGCGTTCATCATGCGGTAGACGCCGGGCTGGTTGGGCAGCCGCTTGACGAAGGTCTGGATCACCTCGGCGCCGACCATGCCGTCGGCGTCGCCCGCATGCGGCGTCCAGTCGATCGCCGTGAAGGCGACGTCGGGACCGGCGGGAGGCGCCCCCCGGTCGACG
>NZ_RZSC01001429.1:0-663 GCF_003998155.1 Mesorhizobium sp. M1E.F.Ca.ET.063.01.1.1 | reverse complement strand
GTTCAGACACGAAGTCGTCGTAGGCGACCACCTTGACTTTGGCGACGTTGGCGAGCCCGGTTTTCGCCCATATGTCCTTCAGCAGGGGCCCCCGATAGACGATCTTCTCGTCCTCTTTCGTCCAGGGCGTGCGCGTATCGTAGGTCTGTTGCGGAAATTCGGTCTTCAACTGCTCGACGGTAAGGGTTTGGATGGCCTTGCCCGATGCATCTTCGAGCGTGAGTGTATCGGGATCCGCGAAGGCGCCCTTGCCGGCCGTTGGCCCGGCAACAGCCATGGCGACTGCGAAGGCAAGATAAGAAGCAAAAGTATCACGCCGCATCTGGTTCAACCTCTTCATATTCGCGTGGGCCGTCGTCCTTGCCGAAAAGCACGCACGGTCCGCGGGACCCGCGGGGATCATAGGCATAGCCTTTTAGCGCCAATGCCTGGGTGATATCGCGGATTCCGTCCAGGCCATACAAGTGATCATGCAGCTCTAGGTAGACGCGCTCTATGCCTGGGAGCTTGGCGTGCTGCAAGAGTTCCCTTTCGGCGCCTTCTATGTCCATAACAAGGACGTTGGTGCCGTGCTGGACGATGAAGTCGTCGGCGTCAGTCGAGACAATTATCATTTCGCGCTCGTAAGGCCCCTGATCTTTGTCCATCGAGGACATCCAGAGG
>NZ_RZSC01001428.1:0-664 GCF_003998155.1 Mesorhizobium sp. M1E.F.Ca.ET.063.01.1.1 | reverse complement strand
CGCCGGCTGGGTGTCGGCGCGACCTTGGGAGAGCCGGCTGCAGCCGCGACCACGGCGCCGGCAATGTTGAGCCCGAGCTCTTCGAATGCCTCGGCATCGCCCGTTTCCCGCGCAGCCTCCGCTTGCGCCAGCAATGATGCCAGCGCCGTCAAGGGCGGCAGGCTTGGACCGTCGAAGCCAAGCCGCTCCGCGCCCGGCACGTCGGCGACGACGCGCTCCATATACGTCGGAGAAAAATGGAAGGAGAGGCAGCGGTCGCCCGCGCCATGCTCGTGGCCGCATTCGTAGCAGGCGCCGGGATTGCCGAGCAGGATGGCGCCGGGAGCAAGCATCGCCGTGCCCTGGCGCGTGCGATAGCGGAAGGTGCCACTGGTCACAGCGGCGAGGCAGAAACTGCGATGCTGTTCCTCGAACGGCCTGTCGCCGGCGCGTGCCGTGCAGATCACGTCGCACACCTGCCAGCCGGGCCCAGAGCCGAGGTTTTTGTCAGTCGTCGCCATTACCGAAAGATAGCAATTTTTCCCAAGCGCAGAACCCTGCCGGCCCCTATTGCTGGTCCTCTCCTGACAAACGAGGCAGCAGCCATGACCGATCCTTTTGCCGAAGCCCTGCACAGCGACGGGCCCAATCCGGATCTTGCCGAAAAGCTGAAACTCTACGGCCG
>NZ_RZSC01001427.1:0-672 GCF_003998155.1 Mesorhizobium sp. M1E.F.Ca.ET.063.01.1.1 | reverse complement strand
GCGCACAGGAAGGCGCCCCCGCGGGCGGTGACCATCGGCCCGCCAATGCCCGGCACGCCGACCTTGAACGGCAGCGGCAGCGGCGTCATGTCGTAGACGGTGCCGTTGCGATGCTTGTAGGCGATAGTTCCCGTCCTGAGATCGACGCCGGCGACATAGCCCCAGGGCGGCGCCTGGCAGGGAATGCCGAGCGGCGACAGGAACGGTCCCATCACCACCGCGTAAGGCGCGCCCTCGTTGCGGTTGAGCCCCTGTTCGCTGCCTTTGGTGTTGTCGCCCGGCGGCGGCACGTCAGCGCGCGGAATGAGCTTGGACGTTAAGGCGAGATAGGTCGGCATGCCGAACATCACCTGCCGCACCGGGTCGACCGCGACGCCGCCCCAGTTGAAGACGCCGAAATTGCCGGGATAGATCAGCGATCCCTGCAGCGAGGGCGGCGTATAGCGCCCCTCATAGCGCAGCTTCCTGAGCTCGATCCGGCACGCCAGCTGGTCGAACATGGTGACGCCCCACATGTCGGCGCCGGTCAGCGGCTTGGGATTGAAAGACAGGTCCGATTCCGGCTGTGTCGGCGAGGCATGGTCGCCTTCGATCGCGCCACCCGGCGCCGGCATTTCCTTCACCGGGATGATCGGCTCTCCGGTGCTCCGGTCGAGCATATAGAGGTCGCCC
>NZ_RZSC01001426.1:0-674 GCF_003998155.1 Mesorhizobium sp. M1E.F.Ca.ET.063.01.1.1 | reverse complement strand
CGTACCAGCCGCCAAGCCGAGCTTCCCGGATCAATGCAACCTCGGCCAGCAGAGGCTCCGCGGCGTCTTCACTGAGAGTATCCGCCCGCCGCACATAACTGCGCAAGAAAACCTCAATATCGCGCTTAAGTGTTCCGCGCGTTGCCCGCCATCCGCTGCTCTCTACCAAGGTCATGAGCTGGTCGAGCAACATGGCCGGATCAAACTCGATCGCGTTGAGCAAATTGAACGCGTAGTACGCAGTTGTTGTCATCGCAGGCGTGCTGGCGATATGCCAATGAGCGAACCAAATCGTCGATGATTGCTCGAGGTAAGGATCGAGACCATCGTCGGAGAGAATGGCGCGACCAAGCCCGGTTGGTGCAATCATGCGATCAACTTCGGCGAAGAAGCCCGACGCGAGCGCCCAATAGCGCATCGACACGGCCATATTGCGCCCGACGCCGAAACGGGCTATTGCATCTTGTTCCTGAAATGTTCTGGAATCGGCTCCGCCGCCGATTGCATCAAAGGCTTTCTTCAACCATAGCAGTCGGAGCGGGAACGTCTCGTGTCCCGCAAACTGCCCTCTCGAATCGATCTTTATCGCAGCGCGTCCCATGAAAGGGACCTTACTGGTGAAGCTCTCCAGTTTCAAGGCGAGATAGCGCGGCAGCATCAACGATGTGGTTAGC
>NZ_RZSC01001425.1:0-678 GCF_003998155.1 Mesorhizobium sp. M1E.F.Ca.ET.063.01.1.1 | reverse complement strand
GTCGAGGCGTGCCCTGATGCTGTCCATGATGAGGCGCGTCTCGGCCTCCCCTTGAGCCTTCGACCAGACATGCAGCGTGATGAGCTGATCATTGTCGTTGTCGGCGCCGGTTTCGAGATCGAAGGCGCTGGTGCGGCCGTAGGTGACGTGCGGATAGGCCGCCTTGGCGTCGGCGCGCTCGAGCAGGCCGGCGCCGCCCAGCAGCGCCGAAAGCGACGCGTCGGTCTTCAGCCTCAGGAACAAGGCCTGCATCAAATCGCCAGGTGCCGTCATTTACCGTCCATCACAAAACAGCCTTCGGTTCGTTCCTAACCTGATCGGCAACGTAACCACGCTGGCGATCCGATACCAGATCGCGAATCGTTTTGACTGTAGCGTGAACGGCGAAAGTCTGGAAAATATTACGTTTTCGGACTCACGACACCGGCGCCGCACCGCCCTCTTCGGTGCGCCGTGCGATGAACTCGTCGAGTACGCCGGTGGTGGCGGCGGCGGATTGCGGCGGCTGGAAATCGGCAAGGATCCGCTTCCAGACGCCGGTGGCGCGCTCGGTGGCGGTCTTGCCGCCGGCTTGCGTCCAGTTGCCGAAATTCGACCAGTCGGCGACCAGCGGCTCGTAGAAGGCGGTGCGGTAGCGCGTCATGGTGTGGGCGGCCGAGAAGAAGTGGCCGCCCACAC
>NZ_RZSC01001424.1:0-680 GCF_003998155.1 Mesorhizobium sp. M1E.F.Ca.ET.063.01.1.1 | reverse complement strand
ATCCTGCATGCCGGCCATGTCAGCCTGCTGCACGCGGCGCGCAGCCAGTGCGACCGGCTGGTGCTCGGCCTCAACAGCGATGCTTCGGTGCGCCGGCTGAAGGGCCCGGGACGTCCGGTCAACGACCAGCACGACCGCGCCTGCGTGCTGGCGGCCCTTGCCTCGGTGGACGCGGTGGTCGTCTTCGAGGAAGACACGCCGCTGGCGCTTATCGAAGCCTTGTTGCCCGACATACTGGTCAAGGGCGCCGACTATACGATCGACAAGGTGGTCGGCGCCGATGTGGTGCAGAAGGCCGGCGGACGCGTGGTGCTGGTCGACGTCGTCGCCGGCAAGAGCACGACCGGCACCATCGGCAGGATGCGCGCTACCAATTGAGGGTTTCATGTCCGTACTGAACGACTATCTGGTCCGCTCGGCGGCCGCGCTTACGGCGACGGTCGAACGCGACCTTACGGCCGAGATGGAACGCGCCGTGAGCACGGTCGTCACCGCGCTGTCGCAAGGCAAGGCGCTGCTGATCTGCGGCAATGGCGGCTCGGCCAGCGATGCCATCCATATCGCCGGCGAGCTGGTCGGCCGCTTCCTCAAGGAGCGCAAGGCCTACAATGTCATCGCGCTGCCAGCCAATGCTGCGGTGCTGACCGCCTGGGGCAACGACTATGGCTTCGACACCGTGT
>NZ_RZSC01001423.1:0-680 GCF_003998155.1 Mesorhizobium sp. M1E.F.Ca.ET.063.01.1.1 | reverse complement strand
GCTCGGAGCGCATGCGCGCCGTCGTCTGGCGCTCGACGAACTCGACCGGCAGGCAGGTGAGGTTGGTGTATTGCCGGCGCAACTCCCTCACCGCCGCCTGCTGCTCCTCGTTCAGCGCTTCCTCCTCGGCCGCCGCGATCCAGTCGCCGATCTCCGGCGCCGTCGCCCGGGCGTGAAGCATGCCGGCTAGCGCCGACATCGCCTCGGCGCGCTTCTCGCCGCCGCCGACCGCCATATGCGTCGCCTCGTCGGCGCCGAGGATGGCGAGCGCATGCTCCAGCGCTTCGAGCTTGTGGCCGAGGTCGTCGAGTTTCTGAAAGGACATGGCGGCTCCGGTCTGGTCAGCTAGCGAATTGGACGGCGCGAAAAGATACCAACGCGCCAGCCTTGGCAACCCTGCCGCGCAGGGTGCTCAAACCATCTTGCGTGGACAAGCCCGCGCGTGATCAATGCTGGCGTCGAAAGCGGAGGGGGAAAATGATCGGCAACATACTGGTCGCGCTGGTGGCGCTGATCCACTGCTACATCGTCTATCTGGAGATGGTGCTGTGGGATACGCCGCAGGGCCACAAGGCGTTCAGGCTGACGCCGGATTTCGCCAAGGCATCCAAGGTGCTGGCCGCCAATCAGGGGCTCTACAACGGGTTCCTCGCCGCCGGCCTGATCTGGGGGCTCTATCT
>NZ_RZSC01001422.1:0-682 GCF_003998155.1 Mesorhizobium sp. M1E.F.Ca.ET.063.01.1.1 | reverse complement strand
ATGTTGAGGCAGCGGTCGGCCGGTGTCAGGCTGAGCGTCGCGCCGATGTGAGCGGCCGAGGCGGCGAGGTTGGCGTGGCTGAGCGGCACCAGTTTTGGACGCGAGGTGGTGCCGGAGGTGTGAAGAAGAAGTGCCGTGTCGCTGTCCTCGGCCAAAGCGGATTCGACCGGCGGGCCGACCGGATCGCCCTCGATGATGAAGACACCAGCCGGCGCACCCACCGGTACGACAAGGCGCAGCACGGGGATACCGAGGCGTTCGGCAACTTCCACCGATGGCCCCCGCTCGTCCTTGCCGACGAGAATCGCCTTCACGCCAATGTCGCTGAGATAAAAGTCGAGCTCGTCGGCGCGATAGGCCGGATTGAGCGGCGCGGTGGATGCGGCGGCGGCGACCGTGATGAAGGCCGTCGCCATCTCCGGTCCGTTCGGCAGCACGATGGCGACGCGGTCGCCACGGCCGATGCCGAGCGCGTTCAGCCGAGATACCGTCTCACCAATCAGCCGGCGCAGCCCGACATGCGAGAGGGCCGTTCGGTCAGGCGCAGCAATGGCCGGCGCGTTGTCGGCGCCGGGCGCAAGACGATGGGCGAGGTCGATGGAGTTTTCGCTTCTTGTCATGGATCCAGACTATGTTTCGAACGATCGGCCAATGTCCAGCAAAGGGCTGCTCAATATCCGAG
>NZ_RZSC01001421.1:0-682 GCF_003998155.1 Mesorhizobium sp. M1E.F.Ca.ET.063.01.1.1 | reverse complement strand
CCGTCGGCGACGCGCATCAGGTTGACGCCGCGCCGCGAAGCGCCGTCGGCCATCCAGAAGCGCCAGCGGATCGTCGCCCGGTCGCCGGCAACGAAGGTTTCTTCGATATCGAAGCGCTGCCAGGTGCGGTGGCGATCGCCGACCACAGCTCGACGCAGGCGGCCTTGCCGGTGCGGCGGGCGCCGTCCGGCGCCGGCGTCGTGTTCTCGATCACGCAGTCATCCGCCACCAGATCGTCCAGCGCCGACGGATCGTGCTTTTGAAAGACGTCGTTTTAGCGCCGCATGATCTCGGCCGTTTCGGTGGAGTGTTTGGCCGTGGCGATGTCGATGATGAGTTCGTGGGTCATTGGATTTTTCTCCTCCGCTTCAGTGGTCAATGAGGCTTGCCTTGAGCGTGATCGTGGCGACGCCAGTCAGCGCGCGTGAGACAAGGCAGGTTGCCTTGGCGGCCTGCGCCAGCCGCTCGAATTCCTCCCCGGTCAGCCCGGCGACGCTCGCCTCGGTCTCCAACTCAATGCGGGTGATCGTCGGCCCGGCCGTGGTGGCGCCGAGATGCACTTTTGCGATCGTGCGGATGTGTTTCGGGATATGGCCCTCGCGGCCAAGGATGGCGCTCAGCGCCATCGAGAAGCAGCCGGCATGGGCGGCCGCGATTAGTTCCTCCGGATTGGTGCCCGGAC
>NZ_RZSC01001420.1:0-685 GCF_003998155.1 Mesorhizobium sp. M1E.F.Ca.ET.063.01.1.1 | reverse complement strand
ATCGCCAGCGCCATGGGCGCCAATGTCATCGCCATCGACCTCACGGATGAGAAGCTGGAGTTTGCCAAGAAGATCGGCGCGGTGGCGACGATCAATGCCTCGAACACCCCCAACGTGGTCAAGGCGGTCAAGCAGATCACCAATGGCGGCGCGCATATGTCGATGGACGCGCTCGGCCACCCGACCACCTCGTTCAACTCGATCGCCAATCTGCGCCGGCGCGGCCGCCACGTTCAGGTCGGGCTGATGCTGGGCGAACATGCCCGCCCGCAGATACCAATGGACAAGGTGATCGCCTTCGAGCTCGAAATCCGCGGCAGCCACGGCATGCAGGCCTACCGCTATTCAGCGATGATGGAGATGATCCGAACCGGCAAGCTGAAGCCCGAGTTGCTGGTTGGCAAGAGGATCAGCCTCGAGGAAGCGCCCGCCGCGTTGATGGCGATGGGCGGTTTTGAAGGCATCGGCATCGGCGTGGTGACGAAGTTTTGAGTAGACCTTCTACCGCGCAAACTTCTTCGCCCCGAACACGCAGGCCACCACGCCAAGCGTGACGACCACCATCAGCGGGCTCACCTGTTCGTGCAGCAGCGTCGCCGCCAGCGCCAAGCCGAAGAAGGGCTGCAGCAATTGCAACTGCCCGACGGCGGCGATGCCGCCCTGCGCCAGGCCGCGATACCAGAAC
>NZ_RZSC01000141.1:0-10710 GCF_003998155.1 Mesorhizobium sp. M1E.F.Ca.ET.063.01.1.1 | reverse complement strand
TTGCGGGGCCGCCCGCCAATGACCGCGCCCGTCGTTTCCGTCGAAGGCGTCAGCAAGCGCTTCGGCGCCCTGCAGGCGCTGCGCGACGTGTCGGTCGCCTTCAACGCCGGCGAGATCACCGCCCTGATCGGCGAGAACGGCGCCGGCAAATCCACGCTGATGCGCGTGCTGGAGGGCGAGCATCGCCCAGATAGCGGCCGCGTTCTGGTCGACGGTCATCCGGTCCAGCTCACCTCGCCGCGCGCGGCGCATGGCTCTGGCATCCGGGTCATCCACCAGGAGCCGGAGATCATCCCGGAGCTGACGGTGGCGGAGAACATCTTCATCGGCGACATCAAGGCGCGTGGAGGGCTGTTCCTCGATCGCGCGGACCTCGAGCGACGCAGCCTCGAGCTGCTCGGCACCTTCGGCGTGGTCGACGTGCTTTCGCCCGGGCAGCGCTGCCATGGCCTGAGCCCGGCGCTCAGGCAGCTGATCGAGATCATGCGCGCGCTGCGACCGGGCGCGCGGCTGCTCGCCTTCGACGAGCCGACCTCGTCCTTGACGGAGGACGAAGCGCAGCGGCTGTTCCGCGTCATCCGGCGCCTCAGGGCCGATGGCGTCGCCGTGATCTACATTTCGCACCGGCTGCGCGAGATCATCGAGCTTGCCGACCGCTGCGTGGTGATGCGCGACGGCAGCCGCGTCGCCGACGAGCCGATCGCGGCGCTCGACGAGCAGCGCATGGTACGGCTGATGGTCGGCCGTCCGGTGAGCGACCTGTTCAACCGAAAGGAGCGCACGCTGGGACCTGTCCGGCTGGCGCTGGAAGATGTCACGACACGTCGCGTCCAGGGGATCGGCTTCGAGGTGAGGGCCGGCGAGATCGTCGGGCTGGGCGGACTGGTCGGCGCCGGACGGACGGAAGTTGCGCGCGCCATCGTCGGCCTCGATCCGCTGCTGTCGGGACAGATGACGGTCGGCGGCCGGCCTTACAAGCCGCGCGAACCAGCGGATGCCGTCGCGGTCGGAATTGGGCTGGTGCCGGAGGACCGAAAGCAGGAAGCGCTGCTTCTCATGCAGGCGGTGCGCGACAATGTCAGCCTCGTGGTGCCCGACAAGGTGTCGCGCTACGGCTTCTTCAGTCGCAGGCGCGAGCGCGCGCTGGTCGCCCGCCACGTCGCCGAGCTCAGGGTCAAGACACCGTCGATCGAACAGGCGGTCGGCAAGCTTTCCGGCGGCAATCAGCAGAAGGTCGTCTTCGCGCGCTGGCAAGCGCGGGGGCCGGCCGTGCTCATCCTCGACGAGCCGACGCGCGGCATCGATGTCGGCGCCAAGGCGGAGATCTACAGGCTCATCGAAAACCTGGCCGACCAGGGCCTCGCCATCCTGCTCATCTCCTCCGAGATGCCGGAGCTGCTCGGGCTCGCGGACCGCGTGCTGGTGATGCAAAGCGGGCGCATCAGCGGTGAGCTCCCGTGGCAAGAGGCGAGCGAGGAGGCCGTGCTGGCGCTGGCCATGCGCTCGGGCAAAGAGACAATCGAAAGGAGGGTATCGTGACCGATACCGCGACCGCCGGCCGCGAGCGCGCGCCGGCAAGTCTGTTCGGCCGCATCGGCGCGCAGAACATCAGCCTGCTGATCGCGCTGGTCGTGCTGCTGGCGATCTTCGGCGCGCTGAGGCCCGACGTCTTCTTCACGCCGCGCAACCTCATCAATATCGGGCTCGCGGTGACCATCCTCGGCATATTGGCGATGGCGCAGACCGTCGTCATCGTCTCCGGCGGGCTCGACATCTCGGTCGGTTCCATCGTCGGCCTGAGCACCATGGTGCTTGCCGTCGTCGCCCAGGAAACCGGATCGATCCCGGCCGGCATCCTTGCCGGGCTGCTTGCCGGATTGGTGGCGGGCGCCGTCAACGGCCTGATCATCGTCTACGGCCCGGTCAACGCGGTGATCGCGACGCTTGGAACCATGTCGGCATTCCGCGGCCTCGCCTATCTGATGAACAACGGCAACTCGATCCCGATCACCGGTGACAGCCTGCGCGCGTTGGGCATCGGCACGCTCTTCGGCCTGCCTTTCGCCATCTGGTTGCTGATCGCCGCGATGGCGGCCTTCATCGTCTTCACCCGCGAGACCGTCGTCGGACGCAACATCTATGCGCTCGGCGGCAACCCGACCGTGGCGCGGCTCGCCGGCATCCCGATCCGCCGCTATCAGATCTCGATCTATGCGATGAGCGGCTTCGCCGCGGCGGTGGCGGGCCTGGTGCTCGCCAGCCGCACCATGTCGGGGCAGCCGGCCTCCGGCAGCCAGGGGCTCGAGCTCGAGGCCATCACCGCCGCGATCCTCGGCGGCTGCGCGCTGCAGGGCGGCAAGGGCACTATCATCGGCGCCATGTTGGGGGTGCTGATCATCGGCGTCCTCAACAACGGCATGATCCTGACCAGCGTGCCGACCTTCTACCAACTGCTCGCCAAGGGCGCGCTGCTGATCCTGGCGGTCATCGTCCAGGAGCGCCAGCGGGCGCGGTCGGGAGAGTAGCCCTTGCCGTTCAAGCGTGGAGATTCCGGTTCTATTTCAGGAACTGACGGAAGCGGCAGAGTGAGAACGCAAACAGCAGTATGCCGATGATCAACAGCGCCGCAAGCTGCGGCCAGACGACATCGAGGCCCGCGCCGCGGAAAAGGACCGCCTGGGCCAGCATGACGAAATGCGTGTTGGGCGCGGCGAACATGATGGCCTGGATAGCGAGCGGCATGCTCTCGCGCGGAGTCACGCCGCCGGACAGCACTTGCAAGGGCAGGAGCACCATCATCAGCAGCAAGCCGAATTGCGGCATGGAGCCGGCGACGGTGGCTAGGAATATCCCCAGGCAGGTCATGGCGATTATGTCGAGGGCCGCGCCCACCATGAAGAGCGCGATCGATCCGTTGATCGGGACCGACAGCAGTCCCTGGATGACGAAGACGAGCGCAAGGCCGGACGCTAGGAGGACAACGATGCTCATCGACCAGATTTTGCTTGTCATGATTTCGAACGGGGTAACCGGCATCACCAGGAGATGCTCGATCGTCCCGTGCTCGCGCTCGCGTATCAGCGCCGCACCGGTGAGCACGATCGAAAGCATCGTGATGGAGGAGATCGCATCGGTGACGGCACCGAACCAGCCCTTGTTGAGTTCGGGGTTGAAGCGCGCCCGCAGGTCGAGGTTGACCGGCAGGGAAGCCTTGGAGCGGTAGTGGTTCAGGAACTCGTCCACCTCTCCGGAAACAATCGACTGGATATAACCTCCGCCGGTAAAGGCCTGCGACATACGGGTGGCGTCGATGTTGAGCTGAACCGTTGGCGAGCGGCCGGCAAGGAGATCGCGCTGGAAGTTCGGCGGAATGTCCAGCGCGAAAGTATCCGTGCCCGAATCCATGCGGCTGTCCATCTCGGGCTGGGAGATAAGCAGCGGCGCGGTGAAGTAAGGCGGATAAAATGCCGTGACGATACGCGATGAAACCGGCGACTGATCCTCGTCGACGATGGCGATCGGAGCGTGATTGAGCGTCTCCGGCATCGCCTTGGAAGCGGTGTAGATGGCGGCGGTGAAGGCATAGACGATCAGCACAAGCATCATCGGGTCCCGCACAAGGCCGCGCAGTTCCTTTATGCCGAGGTTGTATATGTTGGCGATGCGCATTAGCGGGCCTGTTTTCTCAAGAAGGCCGCTCCGAGGCCGAGCAGCACCGGAATGGCGACGAGCAGCGGCACGAACGAGCCGGACAGGTCGGCAAAGCTGAGCGCCTTGGAAAAGACGCCGCGCGAGATCGTCACGAAATAGGTGGTCGGATAGATTCGGCCGATCAACGCGCCCGCACCCTGAAGCGACGACACCGGATCGATCATGCCCGAATATTGGGTGGCGGGGATCATGGTAAGCAGCGCGGTTCCGAAGATTGCCGCGATCTGGCTCCTCATGAAGGTCGACAGAAAAAGCCCCATTGCCGTCGTGGCCATCACATAGAGAAGGGCCGCGGCGGCGAAAGCCGGAAGGCTGCCAGTCAGCGGCACGCCGAAAATGAAGGCGGCAAAGATCGTCAGCAGCACGAAGTTCAGCATTGCGAGGACGACATAGGGGATTTGCTTGCCGACCAGGAACTCGAGCCGGGTGACCGGCGTGACGTAGAAATTGATGATGGAGCCGAGTTCTTTCTCCCGCACCACGCTCAGCACGGCCAGCATCGCCGGGATCAGCAGGAGAAGCATCGGGATAACGGCCGGAACGATGGCGTCGAGGCTGCGGACGTCGGGGTTGTAGCGGTAGCGGATATCGAGCTGGAAGGCGCTGGCCGTGGCGGCGTCGCCGTAGAGCTCGCGCGCCTTCTGCGTAAGCCAGCCGGCATGCATTCCCGAGACGTAGCCCAGAACGGTCTCGGCACGCGCGGGCATGGCTCCGTCGATCCAGGCGCCGATCGTGACCTGGCGGCCGCGCGCAAGATCGCGCCCGAAGCCGGGTGGGATTTCGATGGCGAGGCTGAGTTCCCCGTTCTCCATGCGCCGGTCGAGATCGGCATAGTCGGCGATGGGTGTCTTCTCGGTGAAATAGCGAGAGCCGGCGATCTGCAGCGTATAATCCCGGCTGATCGTCGTGTCGTCGCGATCGAGGACTGCGAAGGAGAGATTCTCGACGTCCATGTTGATGCCGTAGCCCACGACGAACATCAGGATGAGGCTGCCGATGGTAGCCAGCGTGGCACGGATCGGATCGCGTACGAGTTCGAGCGCTTCGCGCCGGGTGTAGGCGAACATGCGGCGCAGATCGAAGAAACGGTCGGCGCGGCTCTTTTTGGGGCGGCTGTGCGGCGTGCTTTCGGTGAGCGGGGCTGTTTCAGCGGCTGAGCCCCCGGGTTGCTCGGGCCCTGTCGCCTCCTCCAGATATCCGACAAAGGCTTCTTCCAGCGTTGCCGCCGAGCGGCTCCCGACAATGCCTCCTGGCGTGTCGCTGATCAGGACCTTGCCGGCGTGCATGAGCGAGATGCGATCGCAGCGCTCCGCCTCATTCATGAAATGCGTGGAGACGAAGATCGTCACGTTCCCCTTGCGGGAGAGGTCGGCAAGGATCCGCCAGAACCCGTCGCGGGCCACCGGATCGACGCCGGAGGTCGGCTCGTCGAGGATCAGTATCTCCGGAGAATGGATCATCGCCACCGCCAGCGACAGCCGCTGGCGGATGCCGAGCGGCAGCGCTTCGGGCAGCGTGTCGACATTGTCGGCCAGACCGAACTGCCGCGCGACCTCCTCGACGCGGGATGGGATCGCGGCGTCGGCCATGCCGAAGAGGCGGGCATGCAGATCGAGGTTTTGCCGAACCGTCAGTTCCGAGTAGAGGGAGAATCCCTGAGACATGTAGCCGACACGCCGCCGCACTTCGATGTCGCGCGGGTCGATCTCGCGTCCGAACAGCCGTGCCTTGCCCTCGCTCGGCTCGAGCAGCCCGGTCAGCATCTTCATGGTGGTCGTCTTGCCGCAGCCATTCGAGCCCAGGAAGCCGAAGATTTCGCCTCGGCCGATGCGGAAGCTCACGTCGTCGACAGCGGTGAAATCGCCGAAGCGCATGGTAAGATGTTCAGCCTCGATGGCGGATACACCGTCGGCACCGGCGGGCCGCGGAGGGATCACGACAGCCTCATGTCCGTCGCGTTTCTCCGGAGGGAGCAGGGCGATGAAAGCCGCGTCGAGATCGGGTGTGCCCGTCCTTTCGAGCAGGTCGGACGGGGTTCCGGACGCGAGCACCCGGCCTCCATCCATGGCCACCAGCCAGTCGAAGCGGGATGCCTCCTCCATATAAGCCGTCGCGATGATGACGCTCATGCCGTCGCGGCTCTTGCGAATCTCGCCGATCAGTTCCCAGAACTGGCGGCGCGACAACGGGTCGACGCCGGTGGTCGGCTCGTCCAGGATCAAGAGGTCCGGATCGTGGATGAGGGCGCAGCAGAGGCCGAGCTTCTGCTTCATGCCGCCCGAAAGCTTGCCGGCCTGGCGATCGGCGAAAGGCGCAAGCCCGGTGCGCCTCAGAAGCTCGCCGATGCGGCGCTCCCGCTCCTGCCGGTCGTGTCCGAAAAGGCGGCCGAAGAAATCGATGTTGTCGAAGACCGACAGCGTCGGATAGAGGTTCTTGCCGAGACCTTGCGGCATATAGGCGATCCTGGGGTAGACGCTCTGCCGGTGGCGGAGGTCGGCCATGTCGCCGCCCAGCACCTCGATATGCCCCTGCTGTATCGTCCGCGCTCCGGCGATCAGGGAAAGCAGGCTGGATTTGCCGACGCCGTCCGGCCCGATCAGGCCGACCATGCAGCCGGCGGGGAAGTCGAGCGTTATGGCATCGAGAGCCCTGACTTTTCCAAAGACCTGGCCGACATTCTCCAGCCGCGCGACCTGCCCTGACGAGAAGGCTGCGGCGCTGTCAGCCAGAGCATTCATTGCACAAGCTTTCCTTGGACGCCGGCCGGCCATTGCGCCTGCGGATCGAGCTGCACATAGGCCACGCCGGGCAGCCCGGTCTTGACCTGCTGGATATATTTGCGAAGCAGCTCCGGTGAGATGTGCGCCTTGACCCGGAACATGAGTTTCAGGCGCTCTTCCTCCGTCTCGACAGTCTTGGGCGTGAACTGCGCGACGTCCGCGACGAAGGTTACCTTGGCGGGGATGATGTATTGCGGCGCCGCATCGAGCACGAGGCGCACCTCAGAGCCGATCGCGACGCGTCCAGCCTGCGCGGTCGACAGGAAGAAGGTCATGTAGACATCGCCAAGGTCGACGAGGTTGAGCACGCGTCCGCCGCCAGCGAGCACCTCGCCGGGTTCCGCTACCCGGAATTGGACGCGTCCGTCGCGCGGCGATTCCAGCGTGGCGTCGTCGATATCGGCGGCAATGCTTTCGATCGCGGCCTGCGCGGCGTCGACCGCGGCCTTGGCATCGACCACCTGTGCCCGCGCCGCGTTGATTGCCGCCTCGCTGGCGGCGAGCTGGGCCTGCGCCGCGGCAACGGCGGCCTTCGCGCTCTGTTCGGCGGCACGGTCGTTGTCCAGGACTTGCTGGGAGACGGTGTTGTTGACCGCGAGCTGCTGAGAGCGCGCCAGGGTCCGCTCGGCGGCGTCGAGCTCGGCTTCGCGCTGCGCGACGACAGCGGCCGCTGCCGTCTTTTCGGCTTCGCGTTGCGTCACCAGGCTGCCGGCGGTCTCGACCCCGATGGTGGCGCGCTGAAGCTGCGCCTCGGCTTGGCGGCGCTGCGCCTCGAGCTGCACGGTATCCATGCGGGCAAGCACTTGGCCGGCTTTGACCAAATCGCCTTCGCCGACCAGGATCTCCTTGATCCGCCCCGCGGCCTTCGTCGAGACGTCGATTTCAACCGCCTCGATGCGGCCGTTGCCGCTGGCGATGCCTTGCGGCAACGCCCCGTCCTCGGACCGCTGCCATGCGTAGTAGCCGGCTGCCGCGAGGGCGATCAGAATAATGGGAGGCAGCCACCGCCGAGCGCCCTTCATAGGCTGCCTCCCGCGTTGCGCGACGCGCCGAAGAGCGCGGGCGGCGCTGAATGGATCTGTTCAGGGCTCAACTTGATGCCGACCATGGCGAGGGACTCCGTTCGGGGCTACGAGGCGAACGAGACCAAAACAGAGGCCCGGCATGGCGACCTTGATCCGCATCAATCGCGGGAGAAAGCATAGCGGCGGTGCGGAACGGACCTTTGAGGGAAGTGCCCGATGCGCCGTGGGAGCCGGCTTAAAGCGCGTCGCGACGAAACGGATTCAGGCGACGCGCTTTTAAGTCTTTGGTTTGATGCATGTCGTTCTCCCAAAACCGCTGCGCACTTTTGGGCGACATACATTAGACGCTTTCGAGATAGGTCTCGATCTCGAAGTCGCTGACATTGAGCGCGAAGGTATTGAGTTCCTGGCGCTTGCAGGCAACGAAGGCGTCGCGCAGCACGGCCGGGAAGATTTCGGCGACGCGCTTGCCGGTCTCGAAGGCGGCGATGGCCGAGGCCCAATCCGGCGGCAGCTTGGCGAGCGTCAGCCCTTGTCCCTCGCCGCCGGTCGGCTCGCCGGGCGAGAGCTGCCGCTCGATACCGATCAGCGCGGCGCCCAGGATGGCCGCCAGCACCAGATAGGGGTTGGCGTCGGCGCCGGAGACGCGATGCTCGATGCGGCGCGCGGCGGACGGGCCGCCCGGAATGCGAATCGCCACCATCCGGTTTTCGTAGCCCCAGGCAACGGCGGTCGGCGCGTAGGAACGTGGACGCAGCCGCCGGTAGGAATTGAAATGCGGCGCGAACACCAGCGTGCTTTCGGCCATGGCTGCGAGCAGGCCGCCGACGGCATGGCGCATGGTTTCCGAGCCCTGGTCGCTGCCGTCGTCGAAGATATTGCGGCCTTCCTTGTCGAGGACGCTGAAATGGACGTGAAAACCGTTGCCGGCGCGTTCGCCATAGGGCTTGGCCATGAAGCAGGCGGCAAAGCCGTGCTTGCGGGCGATGCCCTTCACGGTGCGCTTGAAAAGCACGGCGTCGTCCGCGGCCCGCAAGGCGTCCGGCACATGGTTGAGGTTGATCTCGAACTGGCCGACGCCGTTCTCGGCGATCGCGGTGTCGACCGGAATTCCCTGCATGCGGCAAGCTTCGTAGATGTCGTGGATGAAGGCCTCGAAATCGTCGATCTCGTCGATCGAAAGCGCCGCGTCGGAATCGAGACGCCGCCCGGTGACCGGTGAAACCGGACCGACAGGCCGCTGCGACGTCAAGTCGACGAGGTAGAATTCCAGCTCGGTGGCGGTAACCGGCGTCAGGCCAAGCGCGGCATAGCGGTCGAGGATGCGGGCCAGCGCGCGGCGCGGGTCGCCGAGATAGGGCGCGCCGGCATCGTCCGCCAGCCATAGCGGCAACAGCGCCGTCGGATGCGCTGTCCAGTTGACCGGCAGGATGCCGCGTCCTGTCCACTGGCAAAGCCCGTCGGCGTCGCCGGTCGAGAAGACCTGGGCGTTGCCTTCGATGTCCTCGCCCCAGATGTCGAGCCCGATCGCCGAATAGGGCATGCGCAGCTTGCCTTCGAGTGCCTTGCGCGCCTGCTCGACCGGAATGCGCTTGCCGCGCATGATGCCGTTCAGGTCGCACACAGCCGCCCGCAGGCTCTGGATGTCGTTCCTGCTTTCAAGCCAGTTCAAAACGTCCGCAATTGCATCGCCCAATTTCCAGCCCCTGGTTCTTCTGTAGCCATTTCGGCTACGATATCCATTTTGCAGCTTATGAGTTCCTGAAGACCGTCCTGGAGGGGATCCAGGCGAGGTTCCTTCATTTTTTCAATTCACTAGCTGGGATATCGGGCGGCATTTCGGGTCCATATTGTGCGATCTGCGATCGCAACATAGCTGGCGAGTGAAGGAAAGCCAAGTCAGGATTTGAGAATTGGGCCGAAGCCTTATCTTCGTCATTCTCGGGCGGAGCAAGGAGCGCAGCGACGCGGCGCAGACCCGAGAATCCATGCCGTGACATAAAGGCGCCGCTGCGTTCCAGAATTCTGCTCCGCTGTACTCCACGGCCAAGGTAACGGCATGGATTCCAGGGTCTCCGCGACGGAGCTGCGCTCCTGCTCCGCCCTGGAATGACGAGGTTGGCGCGCTTTCACCCAAATCTCGAAGGCTTCCTAATGAGGGAACCTGATCTGCTTGAGAATATGCGCGGCCCCCTCGTCGATGTCGCGCACGATGGCCGCGCGTGCCCGCTTGCCGTCGCCAGCCTCGATCGCCGCGACGGCTTCCTCGTGATAGTCGATGCCGAGAATGCCGGCGAGGTCGTCCTCGAAGCCGATGCGCAGGTTCCGGAGGAAAGGCCCCACCTGCATCCACACCGTCTCGATCAGGAAGATCATCTGCTCATTGCCGCAGTGGCGGTAGATCGAGAATTTGAAGTCGTGGTTCTTGCGCAGATAATCGTCGATGTCGCCGCTGCGGGCGGCCTGGGTGAGCTCGGTGCAGTGGCGACGGATGGCGCGCAGATTGTTGCCGTTGATGCGTTTTGTCGCGAGTTCGGTGGCCGTGCCTTCGAGGATCGTGCGCACATCGGTCAACTGCTGGAAACGATCGGCCGAGATCATCGGCACCTCGACGCTGCCGTTCGGCATCGGGCTCAGCGCCCTGAGTGCCTGCAGCCTCATGAAGGCGCTGCGCACCGGCATGTCGCTGGTGCCGAGCTCCTTGGCGAGCTTGCGCGAAGTCAGCTTCTGGCCGGGCTGGAACTGACCCGACATCAGCGCCCGCACCAGTTCCAGATAGACTTTCTCATGCAGGGGTATCGTGTCGAGGGCAGTCAGTCCGAATTGTGTTTTGTCGGCCATTGGCTATGCGCTGCTTCGTCCGCCCTGAAATCCGTTTCGTCAAGCAATCCGCCGCCGGGGATGCTTGGCTGGCGATTTTCGAGCCGCACGATAGACGGTTAACGCGCGCCGCGGCAAGTGAGGCCAGGGCGGTGTCCCGGCTGACCCAACGGAGCGGGCATCATGCGTGCGAAGCGATTCCAGGTGACCCGGACCTCGAAGCGCCTGCCGGCAAGGCGCACCTCGACCTCCGAGCCGACGAGATTCCCGTCGTTCAGCTGGAAGGAAGGCTTTCCGGCTATCGTTGCGCTTGCTGGGTCCTGGCGAGGAAGCTGCGCCAGCCGCCATAGGCGGAGATATCCGTTGCCGCCGAC
>NZ_RZSC01001419.1:0-685 GCF_003998155.1 Mesorhizobium sp. M1E.F.Ca.ET.063.01.1.1 | reverse complement strand
CCGCTAAAGCGCGTCGCGCTGAAAACGGATTCAGGCGACGCGCTTTAAGTCCTTGTTTTGATGTCGTTGTCCCAGAACCGCGCACACTTCTGGGCGACATGCATTAGAGTTCGAGCTTGTAGCCGATGTGGCTGGCCTTGAAGCCGAGCCGTTCGTAGAAGCGGTGCGCGTCGAGCCGGCTCTTGTTGGTGGTCAGCTGGACGACCCTGCAGCCGCGCTCGCGGCATTTTTCGATCGCCCATTCCAGCAGGCGCTGCCCTAATCTTTCGCCGCGCCGGTTCGCCGCGATGCGCACCGCCTCGATCTGGCCGCGCCAGGCGCCCCGCGACGACAGCCCGGCGAGGAAGCTGATCTGCAGCGTGCCGATGACATCGGCGCCGTCCGTCATCACCGCCAGCAACTGGTTTGGGTCGCTGTCGACCGCAGCGAAGGCATCCAGATAGGCTTGCGCCAGCGGCTGCCTGGTGTCCTCGCGGGCGCGGCCAAGCGCGTCGTCGGCAAGCATCGCGACGATCGCCGAAAGATCGGCTTGCCGCGCGCGGCGGATCTGGATTTCGCTCATCGTCAACCTCATGCTGGACCGGCGTTCTTATGCATGGCCCCGGTGCTTGCCGCAAACCGGAAAGGCCAGGTTACGGACAGTTGATCGCGCCGGCCGGCTGACGGGGCGCGTCGGCTATCGCGG
>NZ_RZSC01001418.1:0-688 GCF_003998155.1 Mesorhizobium sp. M1E.F.Ca.ET.063.01.1.1 | reverse complement strand
GGGACCCGCCGGTCATCTTGTTGGTCGGCGTGAAGTCGTCATTGCCGAGCCAGACGGCGGCCGTGTAGTTGCCGGTGAAGCCGACGAACCAGGCGTCGCGGTAGGATTGCGTGGTGCCGGTCTTGCCGGCGACGACGATGTTGGGAAGCTGGGCGCGTCGTGCCGTGCCGATCACCGGCACCGCCGCCAGCATGGTGTTCATGTATTTCAACGCCTGTTCCGACAGCACGCGGTGCGGCGGCGTCGCGTCCTTGGTCCAGTCATACACCACATCGCCGGTGCGGGTGACGAGCTGGGTGATGCCGTGCCTGGAGCCGACGAAGCCGTTCTGGGCAAAGACGCTGTAGCCCGTCGCCTGGTCCATCACCGTCATGAGGGACGTGCCGAGCACCATGGTCTTGTGTGATTCCAGCGGCGATTCCACGCCCATCGATTCGGCCATCGCCTTGATCGGGCCGATGCCGAGATGGTCCTTGGCGAGCCGCACCGGCACGGTGTTGATCGACTTGGCGATTGCGGTCAGCAGCGTGACATTGCCGGCCGATCCGCCGCTGTAGTTATGCGGCGACCAGCTGCCCCAACTGATCGGACCACCGGAAACCACCGAGTCCGGGGTGAAGCCATGCTCCATCGCGGTGGCGTAGACGTAGGGCTTGAACGACGACCCGGTCTGGCGCAACGCCTTGGT
>NZ_RZSC01001417.1:0-691 GCF_003998155.1 Mesorhizobium sp. M1E.F.Ca.ET.063.01.1.1 | reverse complement strand
GACGCATTCGGGGTGCACTCATGGAACCGCAAATCCTCGAACTGGAAAGCTTCCTGCCCTACCGTCTCTATCGGCTGGCCGACACCGTCAGCCGCGAATTCTCGCGCATCTACAAGGAACGCCACGGACTGACGCGGCCGGAATGGCGCACGCTATCAGGTCTTGGCCAGCGCGGCACGATGACCGCGACCGAACTCGGCGAGCAGTCGGCCATGCACAAGACCAAGGTGTCGCGCGCAGTCGCCGAGCTGGAGCGCCGGCGCTGGCTGACGCGCACGCCGGACGAGAACGATCGCCGCGTCGAGCACCTGATGCTGACCAAGCCTGGGCTCGCCGCCTATCGCGAGATGGTGCCGCTGGCGAAGGCGTTCGAAAGGGAGTTGCTGGCAAGGCTGAGTGTGGAGGAGCAGGTGGCGGTTGCGAAAGGGACGGCGGCGCTGGAGGTGGCCTTAGGGAACAAGTAGAGTGGGAACACCGATACGCTGGCAGGACAGAGGGGGGCGCGAAGGAACTCGACGTCTCTATCGACGCTCCCTACCAATCCATCACCACCTTGCCCGAGCTGCCGCTCCGCATCGCGTCGAATCCGACCTGGAAATCATCGATGCCGATGCGATGGGTGATCAGGCCCGAGACGTCGAGAGGGCCCTGGACCAGGGCGATCATCTTGTACCAGGTCTCGAACATCTCG
>NZ_RZSC01001416.1:0-696 GCF_003998155.1 Mesorhizobium sp. M1E.F.Ca.ET.063.01.1.1 | reverse complement strand
CCGCAGACGGTCGATCCGGACGAAGCGGACGGCATCGTCGCCCGCATCGGCGCGGAGAAGCGGATTTCGCCGCCTGGACATCCGATCTATCGCTTCGATCCGGCCAAGGATCTTGTGCTCGACCGCAAGACGCCACTGACCGGCCACGCCAACGGCATGGCTTTCTACGCCTATGACGCATCCGACCGGCTGCTGTTGAAGCGCATCTATTATTCGATCGGCGGCGGCTTCGTCGTTTCCGAGGAAGAATTGCAGCGCATGAAGGCCAAGGGCTCCGTGACGACCGAGGGCAAGAAAGTGCCTTATCCGTTCAAGAACGCCGTCGAGATGCTGGCGATGGCGGCCAAGAGCGGGCTTTCCATCGCCGAGATGAAGCGCGCCAACGAGGAGAAGCACATGCCGCGCGAGGAGCTAGACGCCGGCCTCGACGCGATCTGGAGCGCCATGAAGGGCTGCATCGACCGCGGCCTGTCGCAGGACGGCATCATGCCGGGCGGGCTGAAGGTGCGCCGCCGCGCGCGCCAGCTGCACGACAAGCTGCAGGAGCAGTGGCAGCAGAACCGGCCCAATCCCCTGCTCGCCAATGACTGGCTGTCGATCTATGCCATGGCGGTCAACGAGGAGAACGCCGCCGGCGGACGCGTGGTGACCGCGCCGACCAATGGTGCTGCCGGCACGCTGCCTGCGGTGCTGCGC
>NZ_RZSC01001415.1:0-696 GCF_003998155.1 Mesorhizobium sp. M1E.F.Ca.ET.063.01.1.1 | reverse complement strand
ATCTGCCTTGTCGACTTCTGCGATTCGACGAGCTTCAGCGCGCCATCCCAGTCGCCGCGCTCGGTCAGCTCCTCGAGTGTCGATTCCGCCGCCCAGGCGAGCTGCGGCGCCACCGCCGCCGCGCGACCGGCATAGTGGCGCGCCGCATTGCGGTCGCCCAGCCGCTCGGCTTCGAGATAGAGCCCACGCAACCCGAGCAGCCGCATTTCCGGGTCGTCGAGCATGCGCTCGAACTTTTCCCGTGCGCCCTCATGGTCGCCTTCGAGCAGCGAGGCCTGCGCGTCGAGCAGGTTGATCAGCGGCTCCTGGTCGGAGCTGATCAGCTTCGCCGCTTCCTTGGTCTTCTTGCGCGCCAGCGCGCCGTCGCCGGCGCCGGCCGCGATCATGCCGCTCGACAGCGCCTGGTAGCCGCGGTCGCGGCGGCGCACCCGGAAATAGCGCGAGATCGTATAGGGGCTGTTCCACAGCGACTTGACCAGCCACCACAAAATCATCACCGCTGCGACCACGGCGACGATCGCCACCGCCGCCACCATCAGCGAGACCTGGTACTGGTAGCCGTTGAAGGTGACGAGCATCTCGCCCGGACGGTCGGCCAGCCAGGCAAAGCCGAGCCCTAGCGCGAAGACGACGGCGAGGAAGATGAGGATGCGGATCATCGGACGGGCCTCACGACTTCGTCGCGCCGTCAATCAG
>NZ_RZSC01001414.1:0-696 GCF_003998155.1 Mesorhizobium sp. M1E.F.Ca.ET.063.01.1.1 | reverse complement strand
GCACCAACATCGCCGATGCAAGACTGTCGTTTCCGCCGCCGCAGCGCCACGATGACGGCTATGGCAAATGGGCCGGCTACGATCGCCCGGTCTCGCTGCCGGTGACCTTCACGGTGGCGGCGCCCGACCAGCCGGCGGCCATCGATGCCAACATCTTCCTCGGCATCTGCGAGACGATCTGCATTCCGGTGCAGACGCGGCTCAGCGTCGACCCCGCCTCCGATCCGGACAACGCCACGGACACGGCGCTGGTGAAGACGGCGCTTGCAACGCTCCCCTCACCGGCGCGGCCTGATTTCGGCATCAGCGTGCTGCCCGGCGACCACGAGACCCTCGTCGTCGAGGCGCAGTCGCCAGGCGATCCGGATTCCGTCGATTTCTTCATCGCCGGCGAGCGCGATTACATGTTCGGCGCGCCGGTGCGCAGCGAAAAGGACGGCAAGCTCGTCTTCACGGTGCCGATCCTCGACCGGCCGTCGGCGACGCCCACGGATGGCGGACTGTACTACACACTGACAAGCGCCGAGGGTTCGGTGGACGGCTTGCTGCCTTTCCCTTGAGCCAGGCCCTTTTGGAGCCGCAATTCCGGACGGAAAACCGCTGCGCACTTTTCCTGGCATTGCTCCGAACGGTTGCGGGAAGCCGTCCAGTCCGATATCGCAGAGATCGATCCTTCCCAATCTCCCAAGCGAGGAC
>NZ_RZSC01001413.1:0-697 GCF_003998155.1 Mesorhizobium sp. M1E.F.Ca.ET.063.01.1.1 | reverse complement strand
GTCCGGCGCGATCATCAGCCGCCGGAACGGATTTCCGTCGAAAGCGGTGAGCGTCGGCGCGTCGATATAGAAGGGCGTGCCGCAGGTGTGCAGCAGCCGGTCGACCGCGACGGACCGGCCGGGTGTCAGCGGCACTTTGGCGGCGGCGATCGGGCCGAGCGCCGGATCCTCGACCGGCGCCTCGCGGAAGAAGATATAGGAGCGGTTCTGCCAGAGGATCTCGTCGACGCGATCCGGATGCGCTTTGAACCAGGCGCGGATCGACTGCATCGTAACTTTTTCCAGTGGGATTTCGCCGATCTCGCTCAGAATCCTGCCTGGACCGGTGAAGCGCTGGCCGGATTTGGCGGCATAAGTGACCCGGCACAGCCGGCCATCGGTCATCTTCAGCCGGGCCGCGCCCTGCACATGGATGAAGAAGGCGTCGACCTTGTCGGTAAGCCAGGCAATCTCGAGGTTCCTGCCGGAGAGCGCGCCGCGCTCGATTGCGCCGCGGTCGGGATATTCGACGGGGCCTGCCGGCGTGTCGCGCCCGAAGGCGAGATAAGGATCCATGCCGGCGGGCCGGTTTTTGTCGTCTATGTCGATGAGGTCGGCCGGGCGGGAAAGCAGCGGCACGACGAACCGCTCCGTCCTGACCGGCGAGGCCTCGACCTGCGGCTCGTAGAAGCCGGTGACGAGGCCGGCGTCGCCGTTG
>NZ_RZSC01001412.1:0-697 GCF_003998155.1 Mesorhizobium sp. M1E.F.Ca.ET.063.01.1.1 | reverse complement strand
CATCGGCATCGTCATTGTCCTCAGGCGGCCTCCTTCAGGCGGCTTGGCGGCCGTTGCGGTCGAGATAGCGGGAGATCTCGGCGGCGATCGCTTGCGCGTCGGCGCCGACGCCGCCGATGAAGTTGGAATCGCGCTTGCGCAGGAAGCGGAAGCCGAGCGCGTAGAGGCCGGGAACGCTGGTGACGCCGCCCTGATGCGCGAGCTCGCCGTCGGCGCCGAGCGCCAGCGGCTCCAGCCAGCCGAACGACCGCGCATAGCCGGTCGCCCAGATGATGGTGCGGATCGAGCCGTCCCTCAGCGAAAGCCGCTGGGGCCAAGCCGAAGGCACGGCTACCGGCTCGCGCCGGCCTGGTCGCGCGTCGCCGGCGAAGCGGTCGATCTCGGCGAGCAGGCGCGCTTGCTTCATTTCCGCCGCCGCGATCTGCGTCGCGAGATCGTCGGCGAAGACGATCTCGCGATCGGCAATCCCGCGCACGCGTCCGGCCAGCTCGACGCCAAGCGCTTGCAGCGTGGCGAGGTCGACATCGGTCTTGTCCGGCCGCCCGGCGAGCTGCAGCGAAGGCTGGCGCCTGGCGCTCTCGGGGTTGGCGAGCGCGTCGAGCGGTTGCGCCATGAAACCCATCCGGCAGAGCCAGAAGAAGATATCCTTGCCGCGCCAGCGCCTCGGCAGGCGCGTGTGCTTGCCGACGGACAGCGT
>NZ_RZSC01001411.1:0-697 GCF_003998155.1 Mesorhizobium sp. M1E.F.Ca.ET.063.01.1.1 | reverse complement strand
CAGCACCACCGAATAGACCAGCGGCGGTCTACCGCACCTATCTCGACTTTTCCGAGCTGACGCCGCCGCTGGTCTATTCGGTGGTGCTGAGCTTTTTCGGGCTGGGCTCGGTGTTCGTCACGCTCGGCCTGTTGGCCGCCTTCTGCGGCTTTTTCACCTGGCGCTATCTGCCGAAGTCGTTTTGAACTCTGCGTGGCGCCCTCGCACCCATTCGTGGAAGCGGCGCAGGTCGTATTCCTCAGGCATCAGCACGCCGGCCTCGTGGCGGATCGAGCGCAGGCCCTTCTGATTGACCTCGCAGATCGCGGCGTCCTCCTCCAGCACCTGGGTGCCGAAGGCGACGATGTTGTCGATATCGGTTTGCGCAAGAGCATCGGGCGCGAACAGCCATTCGGCGGTGAGCTCCGTCAGCTCGGGTCCCAGCGGGGCGAGCCTCACCGTGCGGACATAGTCGACATGGCCGACGATGAACATCGAGGGCAGCGACGTTGCGTAGGTCTGGCCGGCGGCGCGCTCGGCCGGCGTCAGGCCGGCAAAGACCGGACCATGCACGCGCCCGTCGCGCGACCAGGTCTCGGCGCCGGCGCGCAGGCCGCCGGAAAACTCCGGCGCGTCGTTGTCGGCGTGGCGGGCCCATTCCGGATCGTCGTGCCTCGCCATCAGGCCCCGGCCGTAGATCGGCACCAGCCGCGACAGG
>NZ_RZSC01001410.1:0-698 GCF_003998155.1 Mesorhizobium sp. M1E.F.Ca.ET.063.01.1.1 | reverse complement strand
CTTCTGGACGGTGCGCGTCGAGCCGATGTGCGTGCTGGCCGTGCTGATCGGCTTTGCCTCCTGCGTCGCCGGGCTGCTTCTGTCCTACCACGCGTCGCTGCCGTCCGGCCCGGCGATCATCCTTTCAGCCGGCGTCGTCTATTTCTTCTCGATCGTGTTCGGCTCGCGCGGCGCGCTGCGCGCCCGCATCGTGCATCACCGCCACCGCACCGCCTGATCCCCAAGCAAGGAGACCTACCCAATGCTGAAATCCTTCCGTGCCGCCCTGGCGATGAGCGTTATAACATTAAGCGCCTTCGCAACCTCGTCGGCCTTCGCGGCCCCGCTCAAGGTGGTGGCGAGCTTCACGGTCATTGCCGATTTCGCCAAGAATGTCGGCGGCGGCGACCGCGTCAACATCACCACCATCGTCGGGCCGGATGGCGACGCGCATGTCTATGAGCCGAGCCCGGCGGATGCGGTGGCGATGGCAAAAGCCGATGTCGTGCTGGTCAATGGCTTGCATTTCGAAGGCTTTTTGCAGCGCCTTGTCGACGCCAGCGCCACCAAGGCCGCGATCGTCACCTTGACCAAGGGCGTGATGCCGATCGACTTCAAGCCGGAATTCGCCGATGCGGACGCCGCTGAAGGCGCAGGCAAGACGGTCACCGACCCGCATGCCTTCCAGTCGATCGCAAACGCCAGGATCTATGTGAAGA
>NZ_RZSC01000140.1:0-10724 GCF_003998155.1 Mesorhizobium sp. M1E.F.Ca.ET.063.01.1.1 | reverse complement strand
CGCAGGGCTACAATCCCCATAGCGCCAGACCGACCCGCGGCTCCGTTCAATCCGGCTTGCAATGAGGTCCGACGTCGTGCCAAGCGGCTCCGTCGAGCCAACGGACCTCACAGAAGCCTCCAGATTCCATTGTGCGCCAATGCGTGATTCACTCGTTTAGGCGAGGCGAATCGAGGGGACGGCGGTGTCCAGGCCACGCGAGAAGCGCGAGACGGGAGTGCAGGACCTGTTCCGCTCCAGGCTCGATCAGATCATCAACATGAAGCATGAGCTGGTGCGGCTGGCGCAGGCGATCGACTGGCCGGTGCTGGAAGAACGTTTCGGCGCGGTCTATTCGGACGGACCGGGCATGCCGCCGTTGCCGACGCGGCTGATGGCGGGGCTTGCGATCCTGAAGCACACCTTCAATCTGTCGGACGAGGAGCTGTGCGCCCGCTGGGTGGAGAACCCCTACTTCCAGTATCTCACTGGCGAAGAGTTCTTCCGTCACGAATTGACCTTCGACCGCTCGTCAATAACGCGCTGGCGCCAGCGCATGGGCGAGGAGCCGATCACGGCTCTACTGCAGGAAAGCCTCGCGGTGGCGGTCAAGAGCGGGGCCATGAAGCCGGCCGATACGCGTCGGGTGATCGTGGACACGACCATGCAGCCGAAGAACGTGATGTTCCCGACCGATGCCAAGCTCATTCATCGGGCGCGCGAGCGGCTGGTGCGGCTGGCCAAGCAGGTGGGTGTGGATTTGCGCCAGACCTATGTGCGGGTCGGCAAGCTGGCGCTGATCAAGCACCAGCGTTATGCGCACGCCAAGCAGATGGGGTGGATGCCAGCCTTCTCCGACGGCATCGCAACGTGCCAAGTTCGTGGTGCTACAGCCACGCAAAGGAGAGGAAAGCATCCATGGAAGAAGTTACCATCATTGGAGTCGATCTGGCAAAGAACGTCTTCCAACTGCACGGGGCGGCAGCCGATGGATCTGTTGTGTTTCGCAAGAAACTGACGCGCGCGCAGTTCGGTACGTTCATGACGGATCATCCAGCCTGTGTTGTGGCGATGGAGGCTTGTGGCAGCGCCCACCACTGGGCTCGCGAGATGGCCAGGCTTGGCCATCAGCCGAAACTGCTCGCCCCAGGCTATGTCAAACCGTTCATCAAGCGCCATAAGAACGACGCCGCGGACGCGGAGGCGATCGTCGAGGCAGCACAACGGCCGACGATGCGCTTTGTCGAACCGAAGAGCGAGGAGCAGCAGTGCCGCGCCATCGTGTTCCGCACCCGGGAACAATTGGTCAATCAGCGCACCGAACTGGTCAACGCATTGCGCGCGCACCTTTATGAGTTCGGATATGTTGCTCCGCAAGGCATCGGCCACCTGCGACGCCTGGCAGAGATCATCGAGGACCAGAACGCGAAATTGCCGGATCTGGTATGTGAAATATGCGACGATTTGCTGGACCGGATCGCCCACCTGACTGGCCGGATCGAGGCACTGAAGAAAACGATCAACGCGCTGTCCAAGGAAGCGCAAAGGTCGCGACGTTTGCAGACCATGCCTGGTGTCGGGCCGATCGCCGCCCTTGCCGTCGAAACCTTTGCGCCGCCGATGGAGACCTTCAAGTGTGGCCGCGACTTCTCTGCCTGGCTCGGGCTGGTCCCGCTGCAGAAGTCCACCGGGGGCAAGCAGCGATTGGGGAAGAGCTCGAAGATGGGCCAACGTGATATTCGGCGGTTACTCATCCTTGGTGCTATGGCTGTGGTGCAATGGGCCTCCCGGAAGGGTGTGCCCAGCGGCTCTTGGCTTGCCCGCATGATGGCGAAGAAGCCACGCATACTGGTGGCTATCGCGCTTGCCAACAAGATGGCGCGCGGAATCTGGGCGATGCTAACGAAACAAGAGGATTACCGGAATCCGGCGATGGTGCCTGCATGAACACTCATCTGCGCACCTGAAGCCGGTACGTCGGAGATGTGAGGAAGGCAAGAACCGCATGGGCAAATGATCGATCAGATCGGGGTCAGGAAAACCAGTGTTTGAACGGGAGCTGCATGAGCTCGCCAAGCAGATTTGGACCTGATCCGCGCATCACCATACCGGCCCTGCGGCATGTGAACGGCCGCACCTGAGACAGGCCTGACACAAGTCCGCACTCGATCACACGCCCAAAAGTTCAATGCTCTCCTTGCAAAACGGCTGGCATCCACACAAGTTCAAGCGGGCCAACAGGGCGCTGCGCAAGCTCAAGACCTATCTCGGCCGGACCATTCGCGACATCGCTCGCCACATCGCCGGCGACGCGGAGTTGGACGCGATCTTCAAATGGCCGCTCTACCAGGCCTCGGCGGTTCTGGAGCAACGGCCACGCCAGCGCGGCCGCAAGATCTGGAGCCTGCATGCGCCGGAGGTCGAGTGCATCGGCAAGGGCAAGGCGCATGCCCCTTACGAGTTCGGCGTCAAGGTCTCGCTCGCCACCACGCTCGAGCGCTCGAAGGGCGGCCAGTTCGCCCTGCACGCAAAAGCGCTGCCGGGCAATCCTTATGACGGCCACACGCTCGCAGCGATCATCCCGGACATGGAGAAGACCATCGGCAACGAGATCGGCCGCATTCTCGCCGATGCCGAATATCGGGGCCACAATGCACCTGAGAGCCACAAGTTCAGGGTCTTCACCGCCGGCCAGAAGCGCCGCGTCACCCCAGCCATCAAGCGCCAAATGCGCCGCCGCTCCGCGATCGAGCCCGTGATCGGCCACATCAAGGCCGAGCACCGGATGGACCGTAACTACCTCGCCGGCGAGCAGGGCGACGCCGTCAACGCCATCCTGGCCGCCGCCGGCTACAACTTCTCGCTCCTGCTCAACTGGTTCAGGCAGCTTTTGTGGCTGCTCCTCGCCGCGCTCCAAAGCCGGCCGAAATCGCTCGCAGCCTAACGCCCTTCATTGTTCACGGACGACTCATCACCTTGATTGCTACTTGCTCGCGGTCATCCATGCGCATGACCTGGTGCTTTCAGCAGTAGTCGCTCACCGTTTTTGTCAAAAATTGTGATCTCGATGGGGGCGCTATACCGTACTACCTCTGTTCAGTACAGAACGACACAAGTGGCCTACATCTGAAACATGACCCTCACGGGTCCGTCGCCGGGAGGACGTGGCGACGGGGCCTAGCTGGCGGACACCGGAGCGGGACCTGAAGCTGGTCTAGCAAAGCCCGCAACGCGACTGGCGACGGGCTCATGGTTGGGCCTAAGCGCTGGCGGCTTGGTAGGCAGACTGTCGTCTGTCCGTTAATCGCTGACTTGGCGCTCGGTTCCGAACAGTTTTACGATGGGAATGGCATCACGGCCGGATGTCTTATGCCGTCGCATGCTGTCTAAATCAATAGCATCCTACATGATGGGCTTTTTGGCGGGTAAGTTCTGAAATTTTGCTATAACTTATTGATTTTATTGATAGTATGGCGGAGAGAGCGGGATTCGAACCCGCTGGCTGACCCTCTCAGTGTCAAATACCCATTTCACACTCACAGAGCGCCAAAGCCGATCGGGAACGAAAGCCTCGCAATATGTAACTCTGAGTACAGCGTTGTTCAGGTCGATGTGTTCAACCGCCGCTCAGCTATCACCTCGCGAATCTCCTCTTCGCTGTCTGCGGCCAGCTTCGTGGCATGTTCCGCAATCTTGTCAGCAGATAGATAAACAGGTCGGAGCAACTCGACACTCGCCCGGCGCCAGTTCGCAGCTTGATCGTCGACGAGACCCTCGAGAGCAGTGATTTGGTCGGCGGTCAGCGGTGGTTCACTTCTTAAAACGTTTGCCGCGACTCCTGCCGATACCTCGCGTGCCACGATTCGATCAATCAAAGTGTTTCGAATTGACACGTTGGCTCCGAGCAAAGGCAGAATCAGTTTGTTCGCCGCCTCGGCGACGTCGGAACGTGAATCCGAAAGAGCCGCAAGGAGACGATCATCGTCGATCGCTCCCTGGGCGGCTAGTAGCCTCAGTAAAGTGGCGCGCGGGCTCGGCGGGATTATGCCCCCCTCAGATGAAAGCTCCGTCTTCGTTCGGTGATCATAGCTCTCTAGCAATATGGCTGCGTCCGTTGGGTGCCCACGCGCTGTCAGCGTGTTGGCGAGATCCGCGGCGGCTTCGGCAACTCTCCCAGACGGACTCGCCAGCCCACGCCGGATAGCTTCGATGACCGCAGGCGAGTGATTGACACCATTCTTTTCAAGACTTCGGAAGAGGTGTTCACTGCCTGGGGGCAAAGAGCCAGCCAGCCTGTCGAGAATGAGCGCATTCGCTATCTCCGCCGGTTGCTGATCGTGTACTATAGCTACCGCTGCCCACAGCCCGGAACCGTTGACGTCGAGCAGCTCTCGCGACTGCTCCTTTGTCGCGCTCGACGCGGCTATAATATTGCCTACCAGATAGGTCATCCATTCGGAGCCGTGATTCATTGCTGCAATGAGCGTGGTGCGGTCGGGTGCTAACCTAGCCGCTGTGGCCCAGTTCGGATCTGGGATGTCGACGCTAGGCAGGTCCAACTCGAGCAAACCCACCCGATCGCCCGCGTCGATGCGACGCACGATTGACGCTGCCTCTATGTCGAGCGCTTGTGAATCGATTGACGACGCCTTTACAACGGCTTGGACGATAGCTCTCACCGCCTTCGCATCGAAGGGCTTCTCCCAGCGGTAGACATCATACGCCGGTACTTGTCCGAACGCAGCGATCGCATAGAGCGCGCCAAATTGTGGCAGTTTCTGAGGTTCGCTCACAGGAAGGGAAGGCAGCTCGCTCCCTGACATCGCAGCCTCCGCAAACGCGCGAAGCGCTCTGCCCGAGGCGATCTGCCATTTCTCGGAAGGATTGAGCAGGCTCCAAGCGGCTTGAGTAGATTTTCGCGCAGGAAGTTCAATCGGCTCTTCGATGCCTCGCTCGAGAAGTAATTCTTCGACCTTGCTCTGAAAGCGAAAGGTGTCGAATGCCGGGTGCGCAAGGCGGGCTTCTGCGAATGCCTTGAGACTATCATCAGGCTGAGCAGCGAGCGCTGCTAGCGCAATCGGCTCGATCAAGTGGCGGTCCTTTTGCCCTCCCAGCTGTAAGCCTCCAAGCAGTCTCGGTCGCATGGGCAAGCTAATCGTTGGTAGAAGTTCCGACAAAACTCTTGCCAGCTCGTCGCTGTCATATGCGTCTGGCGCGACGGTCACCAAGCAAGCCCATGCGACAAGTCTAACTGCGTTTCGCGTGTCGTCGCGGCGCGCCGACGCTATTGAGACGATTGTCGAAGGATAGACCGGTGCCAACTTGGTAAGTGCCTCGCCTATGCTGAACCGGTCGGGCGCGTCACCTTCTATTGCTGCGAACGCCAACTCGGCGAGCTGACGCACTTTCCCATCGCTAACTTCGGAATCTCGATCAGCAGCCAACGCGAGCGCGCGTTCCATCTGGCCAACGCTTCCGGCCGCGCGACGCTCGATTAACAGACCAGCGATCTCATCACCGAGCCCAAGCCCGGCAGTAAAGGCGATCACCTCATGCCAATCGGCGTTGTCGATCAACCGGTCAAGCTCACCGGCTCGGTCACTTTCTGGCAGTCCAATCAGATGGCGTGCGGCGGCAAACTCCGCAAAGCTCCTGTGAACGAACGTAAAATATGTGACGCCGACGTGATGTACTCGCTCGATAATCCCAAGCTGTTCCCAGTGTACTAGCACGGGCTCTACGACTTCAATCGCGGCGAGCGGCGTTCGGCCCATAGCCGATGCGATCAACTCACCCAGCTGTTCGGTGAGCCTCTCAGAGGGCACTAAGGGATCGCGCATCAGTAGCCAGCCGAGTGCGTCCAGGACGCGGGTCGCGATCGGCGCGACAACCGGACGCGGCGCGGCAGCACTGCGGCTTCTTTCGAAAAGTCCCACCAGCTCCGCGTATAAGCGCGGCCGGGTATCGGGAAGCTGCTCATTCGCGTCGATTACTGCGGCCGCCATTCCGAGCAGCAAGGGACTACTGCTGATTGCATCGGCTGCGCGTGATCTGTTGAGCTCGCGCTTCGCGCGCGCAGCCGTTTCGTTTGGGTCGTCGCCCGCCGAAAGCGCGTTAAGGAGCTTCGCGAGATTTCCGGCCCCATTATTTTTGTCAGGCGCCAACAGACGGTAATGTTGCCAAACTGCCAGAGAAGCGGTCGTATAGCCGATTGGGCGTGTTGTAACGATAACGCGCGCGCTTGGATGGCCAATAGCGAATGCGCGAAGCGCGCGCCCGACGGCATCATGGGCAATACCGCAATCGTCGAGGCCGTCGGCTAGGACGACCAATCCTTTGAGCGATGATCGTTCGAACTGTTGGGGGCTGATGCCCGAGCCATCCAGCCCGTGACGGAGTAATGCCTCGTCGAAACTGAGTCCGCCGGTCATTGCCGCCGCAATTTGCTTAAGGTTCACCTTGAGAACTGGGAGACCATCCGATGCGTAGCGCTTGGCCAGCAGCGTCATAAGCGTAGACTTACCGAGACCTGGTCCAGCAACAACAACCGAGTTCAACTTGAACTGTCCAGTCCACTCGGCATCGAAAACCCGCTCGTTCCGATCAAGAGAACCACCGGCACTATGATAACGCGCTAGTGCAGCTGCCGCGTCGCCGGGAGAAGGTTGGTCAATCGCCGTGCTCACCGTACGCATTTCCACCAACGCATTGAGCGGCAGTGATTTGCGCACGGCAGGCAACGTAAAGCCGTCATTGGTCTGTTGCACCCAATCCGCCAACTTGCGAGCGATTGCCGCTGGGAATTCAGAGTCGCGAATCTCAATGTTCGCCGTGCGCAACACGTCTAACAGGTATGGGATTGACCACCGTCCGCGGCGCTCGATCCGAAGCACCGCATCCTGATACAGTGCGTTCCAAGCAGAGTCCGCATCGTCATCGTTGGCGCACACTGAACGCAGCACCTCTTTGGCCGTGCGGATGTCGGCTCCGTCTGTCTCTAGCGCATGGACAACCCGGACAACAACACGAGTGCACGCCGTCTGCCATGCGCCTCCGATCGCCTGCAACCGGCGGTATAGCTCTTTGCCGATTTCGGTGAGATTGTCGCTCCGGCCCTGCGCCAGTCGATCGAGATCTTTCGCTAGATCCTCGCGCACCGACTCGCTGGAATCAGGGCCCACAGCAAGGATGCCATAGTCCATCTTGCCAGCCTGGACTGCTCTGACTAAAGACTCTAGCGCTTCCCACAAACTGCTCCCGCGCCTAAGCCCTTTCTTGGCTTGGACCTCGGCAACAAGCCTCGGCACAAGTTCAAGGCGTAAGTCGTCACCCTCGCTCTCACTTTCCGCCCAAACAGCCGTGGGAACATCTGAGACACGTAGCCATCCTATCGGCGTTCCGCGCAGGAGATGCGCACCAGCAATCGCTGTCAATGCAGCCTGGAAATTAATCCCTCCGCCCGCTGCAGTGCCGCCCCCCAGCTTCTTGCCCGGAACTGTCTTCTTGGCGGTGCGCTTGCGGGCGGGTTTCGCTGCAGAACGGGTGGTGGGAGGCACAGGCATTGTCTTTCCGTCAGCAATTCAAAGGAAACTTGCATCGGATATGCCCAAGCTTCACCTGCTGTCTTGCCCTCTGGGGGCAGAAGGCGAAAGCGAGGAGTGTCGTCTGTTGGTGACGACCCGGTGACGACCCCAAGTCAAGCTATAGGCCGAAACCAGAGAGAGCAATCTTGTAAGTCTTTGATTTATAGTGGTCGGAGTGGCGTGATTCGAACACGCGACCCCCTGATCCCAAATCAACTCGAGAAATGAGTCGCGCTACTAACCGGCGAGAGCCATCCCGGCCGCTATCCCGACACCAATCGCGAAGCCCAGTCATCAGACTGCCGGCGAGGCGACGCGTCCTAGCCGTCGCGGCAGGGTGCCAATTCCATTCAGGCCGCGCCTACAGCAGGCAGCTCAGCTCATCGAAAACGCGTTCCATGGTGGGTTTCTCTCCTTCGGGCGATTCCCGCGTAGATCGGCGCCTAGCGAAGTCGAGTTGTGTAGATATGCTGTAGATCGGCCGATTTTCGGCAGTTTCTAAAAACTCTGAAGACCTGGAAATGTTGGCTCCCCGGGCCGGATTCGAACCAGCGACCAACCGGTTAACAGCCGGTTGCTCTACCACTGAGCTACCGGGGAACGGAGGCTCTGACGTGAGTGGCGCAGCCTATAGCAAACACCTTTCGGCTTTGCAAAGCAGCAATTCGCAATTTTTCTCCAGTTTTTTGTGCGGCCATTTGTGGCATCGTTTCGGCATGCCCACATATGAGCGGCTTCACACTGGCACGGAACAAAGCGGTCGGGTTGTCGCTTTGGTAGCGATGGCTTCGGTTGCGCGGGATGGGATCTGGTTTGAATGACGGCAACTGACGACGATAACGCCCCGGCGCGGAAGATCACGATCTTCGGCCGCGAATTCACCATGCCGCGCTCGCGAGGGTCGCGGATCGCGATCGGCGTGCTGCTCATCGCCGGCGGCATCCTCGGCTTCCTGCCCGTTCTCGGTTTCTGGATGATTCCGCTGGGCTTGCTGGTCCTGTCCTACGAATTCGCGATGGTGCGTCGCCACAGGCGGCGCTTCGTCGTCTGGTGGCAGCGCCGGCGTCGGCCGGACTGAGTGCTCGCCAGAGGGACCGGCAAGTTCCGAAAGCACCGCGAGATCGGCCGCAAGCGATTGGCAACCACTGTCTCCGATGACGCATGGGAAAGCGCCGGGAATAACTTGCGGCGCTTGACGACCTTTCACCGTCAACATAATGAGTTCGCTCGGAACGCCGGGAGCATGGAAGGCCTCGTGGCGGAGTGGTTACGCAGAGGACTGCAAATCCTTGCACCCCGGTTCGATTCCGGGCGAGGCCTCCAAATGCCCGGGCTCCAGCGCCGTCGCGCCGGAGCGTCAGGTTCCAGTCGAATTGGCTCGCGAACTTGGCCCGAGAATCGGATGGGGCGCGGGAAGCGGATTGACGCGGAAAGCGGGTTGGTTGGAACATGAACGCTGATTTCTCCGAACGCCGCGTGAAGATGGTCGATGGCCAGGTCCGCACCACCGACGTGACCAGCGCGCCGCTCATCGAAGCCATGCTTTCCGTGCCGCGCGAAGCCTTTGTCGGTAACGGCCAGCGCGACCTCGCCTATATCGACGAGGACATCCGTGTTTCCGAAGGCGCCAACGGCAGCGGCGCCCGCTACCTGATGGAACCTTCGCCGCTCGCAAAGCTTTTGCAACTGGCCGAGATCGGCGACGGCGATTGCGTGCTCGATGTCGGCTGCGGCACCGGCTATTCGGCCGCCCTGCTTTCCCGAATCGCAAAATCGGTGGTTGCATTGGAAAGCGATGCAGCGCTGGCGGAAACCGCGAAGTCGACGCTCTCGACGCTGGATTGCCAGAACGTGACGGTGGTGATCGGGCCTTTGCCGCAGGGTCATGCCGCCAAGGCGCCCTATGACGTCATCTTCATTGACGGCAGCGTCGAGGAGGTGCCTGCGGCATTGCTCGATCAACTCGCCGAGAACGGCCGCCTGGTTGTGGTCGAGGGGCAGGGCAACTCTGGCGTGGCCCGCCTATTTTTCAAGGCAGGGGGGGTTGTAACCGGAAGACGTGCATTTAATGCGGCAATTAAGCCACTACCGGGCTTCGAACGTGCCCATGCGTTCGAATTTTAAGCGGTTTTGCCTTGCGGCGAAGACGCTGTCATGATCGCTTGCGCTTGAACAATCGTTGCTGATTTGCTCGACCGGGGATTTTCGGGGGGCAGTCAGCGGGGGAACGATACCAACGCGGCGCTGGCTGATCCGAAAGGAGAGGCTGCGTGGCGTGGTTCCCATGCAAAACGAATGAGGGATAATACGTGCCGCCCCTACACAAGACTTTTCTGACAGCCATGCTCATTTCGGCGACAGCGCTCTCGCCGCTGGCCGCATCGGCGGAAACCATCACCGGCGCCCTCGCCAAAGCTTATCAATACAACTCCCAGCTGAACTCCGCCCGGGCCGGCGTGCGCGTCACCGATGAAGGCGTCGCCATCGCCAAGTCGGGCTGGCGGCCGACCGTCACCGGTTCGGGCAGCATCGACTACACCAACACGCACGGGCAGGGCATCAGCAGGAGAATAACGACGGGCAGCTTCGGCGTCCAAATCAACCAGACGCTGTTCGATGGATTTCAGACCAAGAACAATGTCGCCGCCGCCGAATCGCAGGTGAGGGCTTCGGTCGAAAGCCTGCGCAACACCGAAGAGAATATCCTGTTCAACGCGGCAAGCGCCTATATGGACGTGATCCGCGATCGCCAGATCGCGGTGCTGACCGAACAGAACCTGCAGTTCCTGACCGAGCAGGCGCGCGCCGCACGATCGCGCTTCGAGGTCGGCGAGGGAACCCGCACCGACGTCGCCCAGGCCGATGCCTCGCGCGCCACGGCAGTGGCCCAGCTCAGCGCCGCCCGCGCGACGGCTCTTGCCAGTGCCGCTACCTATCACCAGATCGTCGGCGACGAGCCGGGCAAGCTCAAGGCGGCCGCGCCGGTTGGCAAGCTGTTGCCGGGAAGCATCGATTCGGCCTTCACCATCGCCGCCGCCGAGCATCCGGCCATCCTCGCCACCGAACATCTCGTCGACGCCGCGGCGTTTTCGGTGAAATCGGCGGAAGGCGCGCTGCTGCCGCAGGTCTCGGCTTCCGCCGGCATTTCGGACAACTACAGCC
>NZ_RZSC01001409.1:0-699 GCF_003998155.1 Mesorhizobium sp. M1E.F.Ca.ET.063.01.1.1 | reverse complement strand
ACAGGATCGATGACTTTCATCTCCGGCTTCGGCATACGGGCGAAGGCCGAGAATTCGTCGACCATGCGGCCGATGTCCTCGACCTGGCGGATGATGGTGTCGGTGCACTGATCGAAGACCTCGCGGTCCTCGGTGATGACCTTGCCGTAACGGCGCCTGATGCGCTCGGCCGAGAGCTGGATCGGCGTCAGCGGATTCTTGATCTCATGGGCGATGCGCCGCGCGACGTCCGCCCAGGCGGACGAGCGCTGCGCCTGAACCAGATCGGTGATGTCGTCGACGGTGACGACATAGGATTTTTCTTCTGCGGCCTCGTCTTCTGCCTCGACTGTGACCTGGACATTGAAGGTCCGTTCCATGCCGGCGCGGAAGAAGGTGACCTGCTCGCGATAGACCGGCTTGCCGGACTGGCGGCCGATCTCGAAGACGCGGCCGACATGCGGCAGGATGGCCGACAGGTTCTGTCCGAGCGCGGCACTTGCCGAGATCGCGAGCATCGTTTCGGCCGAGCGATTGACGATGGTGACGATGCCGTACGGATCGACGCCGATGACGCCGGCGGTGACGCCTGCCAGCACCGCCTCCGAGAAGCGCCGCCGCTCGTCGATCAGATCCTTGGCCGATAGCAACTCGTTGCGCTGCGATTTGAGCTCGAGGATCATGTTGTTGAAGGTGTCGCCAAGCGAGGCCACATCGCCG
>NZ_RZSC01001408.1:0-701 GCF_003998155.1 Mesorhizobium sp. M1E.F.Ca.ET.063.01.1.1 | reverse complement strand
GCGAAGCCCGCCGCCAAGGCAGCAGCCAAGGCTCCGGCCAAGAAGCCGGCCGCCAAGCCTGCCGCAAAGGCAGCGGCAAAGCCCGCCGCCAAGGCGCCGATGAAAGCAGCAGCCGCCAAATCGACGGCAGCGGTGAAGAAGGCGGCGCCGGCAAAGAAGGCGCCTGCCAAGAAGTGATCGCGTAGCTTCGCTTGCGGGCCGCGATGGGTGAGGGCGGGTGCCGTCGAGGCGCCCCTCCCGCCGGCTCGGCGTGATAGCGAGCGGAGTCGGAACGCACGCTCCTCCTAAAGCTCTCGGAAATTTTGCCATCGGCAAAACTTCCGGGAGCTTTTTGTTGCGGTGACCAGTGCACATTGGCAGGATCGATCCGGCCGTCGGGCGAGGGGAACTGCGTCATGCCAGATTCGCAGCGGCTAGGATGCGAGACGAATGCTTCATGGCTTTGGCACTTATAGTTCGTCCGGCGAGCTAGGACGACGCGGAACCGGTGAGCCGCCTGATCGTGGCCGCTCTGCGTGAAACCAACGCCAGGGACTACTCGCCGGAAATCATCGCCCGCGTCGAGCGGAGCTTCAGCCCTTCGGCAATGCTGCAGCTCTTCAAGCAGCGTCAGGTATTGGTCGCCATCGTCGGCAACAGAATCGTGGGAACTGCGAGTCTGGATAGAGCGATGGTTCGATCCGTGTTTGTCGATCCTGGAT
>NZ_RZSC01001407.1:0-702 GCF_003998155.1 Mesorhizobium sp. M1E.F.Ca.ET.063.01.1.1 | reverse complement strand
GCGCGGATGCTCGTCGTCCTCGATCTCGGCGCGGTAGACGCCGAGGCCGCGCTTGCCTCGGATTTTCATCGTGTCGTAGTCGGCGCCGAGGTTGATCGCAAACCCGCCGCCGCCCTGCTGCTTGCGGCAGATCGAACAGTAGCAGAGCATGAACGGCACCGGCGTGTGGCTTTCCACCTCGAAGCGGACGGCGCCGCAGCGGCAGGAGCCTTTGAGCAGGACAGGCATGGCGGGAACTCCGTTTTCAGGTTCTCAACCTGTCAGCATGCTTTTGGTTGCGGCGATGACAAGGCCCATGCCGGATGAGATGATTGCGGCATGGACAATGACCGCCTTGAAGACCTGTTCGAGAGCCTCGGACCGATCAGCATTCGAAAACTGTTCGGCGGCAAGGGTATCTATTGCCACGGCGTCATCGTCGCGGTCGTCGTGCGCGGCGAACTGCTGCTGAAGGCGGACGAGGAAACCATCCCCGATTTCGAAGCTGCCGGCTGCAGCCAGTGGACCTATACCGGTTCGCGGCACGGCAAGCAGGTGGCGATGCCCTATTGGAGCGTTCCGGACAGCGCCTTCGACGATCCCGACGAGATGGCGGTCTGGGCGCGCCGGGCTTATGAGGCTGGGCGAAGGGCGGGGAAGTGAAGCGGCAACTTTCGAGCGTCGCGGCTTGTGTCGGACTACTGGAAACGCCGAGTTCCCGCC
>NZ_RZSC01001406.1:0-704 GCF_003998155.1 Mesorhizobium sp. M1E.F.Ca.ET.063.01.1.1 | reverse complement strand
GTCCAGCATCTGGAAGGCGGCATCATCGGGAAGATCCATGTGAAGGAAGGCGACAAGGTCAGCGCCGGCCAGGTGCTGATCAGCCTCAAGACGATCGACGCGCAGGGGCGCTACGACGAGCTGGAGGGGCACTATATTCGCTTGCTGGCAACCGAAGCGCGCCTGGTCGCGGAGCTTGCCGGACAGGACCGGATCGCGTTTCCCAAGGAGCTGACCTCGATCGACAGCGAGTTGGCGCGAAAAGTCGTCGTCGAGGAGCAGGCGCTGCTCGACAGCCGCCTTGCAACCCGCGACGGGCGCACGCAGATCCTCAACAAGCGCATCGCGCAGATCGAGGAGCAAAGCGCGGGATCAAGGGACGTGATCGCCGCCGAGACGGACCAGCTCGGCTTGATCGACCAGGAGATCGCTTCGGCGCAGGAGATGTACAAGAAGGGCCTCGAACGCCTGCCGCGTATATTGGCGCTGCAGCGCGCCCAGGCCGACATCCGCGCCAATCAGGCAACGAATCGGGCGCAGGTGGCGAAGAACGATCAGCAGATCGGTGAGACCGAGTTCCAGCTCCTTAACCTGCGCCAGCAGGACAGCGAGAGCGCCAACGAGGATCTTGCCAAGGTGCGCAGCGACCTCGCCGCATTGCGCAGCCAATTGCCTTCGCGCCAGGACGTGCTGGCGAGAACGGACATCGTCGCGCCGATCGCCGG
>NZ_RZSC01001405.1:0-706 GCF_003998155.1 Mesorhizobium sp. M1E.F.Ca.ET.063.01.1.1 | reverse complement strand
AGGTGAGACGTCGTCAGGGCGCAGGGGCACCTTGACCCCATGGACGGTCATCAATGACATCTGATCAAAGACCCTGCGGTAGCCTGTGTCCGTTCTTCATCAATTTTGCCCGCGCCTGTTTGTAATATTTTTCCGCCGAGCTGGGATCGATGCCAAGGCGATCCGCCATTACCTGATAAAACTGCGTACGCGTCATGCCTGGCTCGCGACGGGTCATCATGTCGATAATTTCCTGTTCTCTTGGCGTCAGGACGGAATACCGAACGTCGGGCATGGTCATCGCCACACGCGAAAGCCGAACTGCAAATCCGTTGGTGGAAATGTCGTCGAGCACGTCATTAAACACCCCGGGCTCCAGCCCGGTCTTGCCGAGATAGCCGGCCGCGCCGATTTGACGAAAAATTTCGGCCTCAGAATCGCTGTCTGAGCCTGTCACGACGATGTGGATCGCGCTTGGCGAGGCTTCGATGATTGTGCCGACGACGGCAACGCGATCAGCGTCCAGCGTCGGATCGAAGCCGGGAAGTCCCGGATCAATGACGACCAGATCGAACTCAGCGCTCCGAAGCTCTCGCGCAGCGATTTCCAATGTCTCGGCGCCAAGGACAACGCAATTTCCGAGACTCGCCCGAATCTGGTCCATAAGCGCCAGCCGCATCAGATTCTGATCTTCGACAACGAGCGCGCGAAACACTGGCGGCAGGTC
>NZ_RZSC01001404.1:0-710 GCF_003998155.1 Mesorhizobium sp. M1E.F.Ca.ET.063.01.1.1 | reverse complement strand
AGCTCCAGAATCGAATTCGCCTCGATTGCGTCGAAGGCGGTCAGATGCGAGCGGTCGTCGCCAACACCGCGGCTGTCGGGAATGCCGGCCGGGTTCTGGCGGCCGAAGCGGCGGTCGCGCAGCAGCCGATTGACGTCGTCGAAGCCGCCAAAACACCAGAAGCCGTAATCCTCCCAGAAGAAGGCATTGGAGATGCCATGCAGGAAGGCATAGGCCTCATAAGGGTTCTGCACGAAGGCCGGCTCGTGCGGGTCGAGCCGTAGGCGGCGGCTGGTTGGATCGAAAGCGAGATAGGCTGGCATCATGTCTGACCAATAGCGCGCCTTGTCGGCCAGATGCCAGACCGTATACCGTATCTTGGCCTCCGTCGTGCCCATGCGTTGGGCCAGGCACACAAGGCAGTGCGCGGAGCTCCGGCGCCGCGCTTCAGCGTCCCGTCTTCAGGATGCCTGCCACCTTGGCGGCGATCGCGGCGTCGAGCGCCTGCCAATTTCCGAGGAGCTCGCGCGGGAAACGGTAGGTGAGGCTGAGATCGTCGCCCACCTGGATGTCGCGCTCGCAGGGCGCCAGCGATTCCTCGGCGCTTGGCCCGCTCAGGCAGCGGGCGACGAAAGGGTCCTTGCCCGGCCGGTCGGCAACCGCCAGCACCTCGTTGAGGTAGCCCGATTTCTCGGTGAAGCCGTAGAGCGTCGTGCCGCCCGGACCTGGCG
>NZ_RZSC01001403.1:0-713 GCF_003998155.1 Mesorhizobium sp. M1E.F.Ca.ET.063.01.1.1 | reverse complement strand
ACCGTGAACAGCGACCGGCTTTCGGTGGCGGCGCGCGAGATCACGGGCCTCAAGCTGACCGCGACCGGCAAGGCGGATGCCGCCAATCCGGCGGCCAATGTGCAACTGACCGGCAATGTCGCCGGGCAGCCGCTGCAGGGCAGTGCGGTGCTTGCCACCACCAATGGCAAGAGCGCGATCAACGGGCTTTTGCTGTCGCTGGGTCAGAACAAGATCTCCGGCGATCTCGCGCTCGACGAGGCATTCGTTCCGGTCGGCACCGTGTCGCTCGACTTGCCCGACATCGGACCGCTGGCGGCGCTGGCGCTGGAAAAGGCGGAAGGCGACGTGCGCGGCACGATCGCGTTCTCGAAGGCCGGCAATGGACCGAACGTTGCCGTCAAGGCAAGCACGGCGGCAATCAAGCGCGGCGATCTCTCGGCCAAGAACGTCGCCATCGATGCGCAGATCGCCAACTATCTGGCCGCGCCTGTCATCGCCGGCAAGATCCGCGCCGACAATGTGATATCGGGCGGAACCACCGTCACCGGCATCGATGTCGACCTGAAGCGCGACGGCGACTGGACCGGGTTCTCCGGCGGCGCCACGGTCAAGAACATTCCGGCAAAAGCGGCCGGCCGGGTGAAAGTGGCGAACGGCACGACAACCATCGAGCTGTCGTCCGGCCAGGCGACGGTGCAGGGCATCAAGGCGGCGATCGCGCAGGCCTCGAC
>NZ_RZSC01001402.1:0-713 GCF_003998155.1 Mesorhizobium sp. M1E.F.Ca.ET.063.01.1.1 | reverse complement strand
GCATAGTGGTCCTCAATTTCGGGCAGAAGATCGCCGAGGGAACGCCGCCGGAAATCCAGGCCAACGAGAAGGTCATCGAAGCCTATCTCGGCAGCGAAGACGAGGCGATCGGCCTATGAACCAGATCCTCAAATTCGCCGGCGTCGAGCTTTATTACGATCACGTCTACGCGCTGAAGGGCGTCTCGCTCGAGGTCAATGAAGGCGAGACCGTCGCCCTGATCGGCGCCAATGGCGCCGGCAAGTCGTCGATCCTTCGCGCCATCACCGGCCTGCGCAAGATCAGGTCGGGCGAGATCCACTACAGCGGCAAGCGCATCGACGGCGCCGCTCCCGACGAGATCGTCAAGATGGGCATCGCCATGGTGCCGGAAGGGCGCCGCGTCTTCCCCTTTATGACGGTCAGAGACAATCTCCTGATGGGTGCCTTCACCCGTTCCAGCAAGGCCGAGATCGCGGCGACGATGGAGATGGTGCTGGGTCGCTTCCCCCGGCTGAAGGAGCGTTTCTCGCAGGCCGCCGGCACCATGAGCGGCGGCGAGCAGCAGATGCTGGTCATCGGCCGCGCGCTGATGGCGAAGCCGAAGCTGTTGCTGCTCGACGAGCCGTCGCTGGGCGTCGCGCCAAAGCTCGTCCAGGACATCGCCCGCTCGATCGTAGCGATCAACCGCGACGAGAAAGTTAGCGTCCTCCTGGTCGAGCAGAATTCCCGCA
>NZ_RZSC01001401.1:0-714 GCF_003998155.1 Mesorhizobium sp. M1E.F.Ca.ET.063.01.1.1 | reverse complement strand
GGTGGTGGCCGCGCTGGCGCGCGGCGAGCTGCGCACCATCGCGGCCACCACCTGGGCCGAATACAAGCAGCATATCGAGAAGGATCCGGCGCTGACGCGTCGCTTCCAGGTGGTCAAGATCGAGGAGCCTTCGGAAGCGGTGGCTGTGCTGATGCTGCGCGGTGTCGCCGGCGTGCTGGAGCAGCATCACAAGGTGCAGATCCTGGACGAGGCGATCGAGGCGGCGGTTGCGCTCTCGCACCGCTACATCCCGGCGCGACAACTGCCGGACAAGGCGGTCAGCCTGCTCGACACCGCCTGTGCCCGCGTCGCCATTTCGCAGCATGCCACGCCTGCCGAAGTCGAGGACATTCTGCGCCGCCGCCAGGCGCTGGAGGTCGAGAGCGGCATCATCGGTCGCGAGGCGGCGATCGGCATCGACGTCGCCGACCGGCAGGCTCGCGTCGACGCCGGGCTGGCGGAAGCCGAGACCACGCTTGCAGCCGCCCAGGCGCGCTGGGACCGGGAAAAAGCGCTGGTGGCCGAGATCCTCGACCTGCGCGCCAAATTGCGCGGCGAGGGCGTGCCGCTCGACGACGCCGCGACCGCTGCGGAAGCGGAGAGCGCCGACGCGGCAGCAAAGGCGCCTGAGCAAAAGGCCCCCGAGAGCAAGATTGGCGAGAGCAAGGCCGCCGAGACCAAGCCGCAGAAAGCCAAGGCCTCGAAGGCCAAGGG
>NZ_RZSC01001400.1:0-715 GCF_003998155.1 Mesorhizobium sp. M1E.F.Ca.ET.063.01.1.1 | reverse complement strand
CGAATAGAGAAAACGCCGAACTCGTGTTCGCGCCGCTCGGCGGCGTCGGCGAGATCGGCATGAACTTCGCCCTTTATGGCTACGGACCGGCGGACGCGCGCGAGTGGATCGTCGTCGATGTCGGCGTCACCTTTCCCGATACCGCGCATCCGGGCGTCGACCTCATCCTGCCCGACACGCGCTTCATCGAGGAGAACCTCGACGGCTTGCGCGGCATCGTCATCACGCATGCGCATGAGGACCACTACGGCGCGCTGCTCGACATCTGGCCGAAGCTCAAAGTCCCGGTCTGGATGACGCCGTTCACCGCAGGGCTACTGGAGGCCAAGCGGCAGGGCGAGCAGAATGCGCCGAAGATTCCGGCCTCCGTCTACCGGGCCGGCGAGAAGTTCACCATCGGGCCGTTCGAGATCGAAGCCATCCCGGTGGCGCACTCCATCCCCGAGCCGATGTCGCTGGCGATCACCACGCCGGCAGGCACGGTCATCCACACTGGCGACTGGAAGATTGATCCGGCGCCGACGATCGGGCCGAAGACCGACGAGGCGCGTTTTCGCGCCTATGGCGACAAGGGCGTGCTGGCGCTGATCTGCGATTCCACCAATGCGCTGAGGGAAGGCGACTCGCCGTCGGAAGTGGCGGTCGGCGAAGGCCTCAAGGGCGTCATCGAGAAGGCCAAGGGCCGCGTCGCGGTGACCACATTTTCCTCCAATGT